>JAQUPB010000195.1 GCA_029004185.1 Bacteroidales bacterium
ACTGGGAACTTAGCGTTATGCGTGCACTTTCAATTATCAAAATAATAACAGCCAACAGCAAAATAGACCCCAAGCAACTGACAGCTGCAGGTCGCGGAGAATATTTCCCTATTAACCCTGCCAACACAAAAGAAGCGAGGGCAAAAAACAGAAGAACAGAAATAATACTTACTCCTAAACTCGACGAGCTGTTCCAGATACTCGAAACAAACTAATACCTCACCCCTGACTGCCGTCAGGCAGGCCCAGCCCCTCTCCTGAAGGAGAGGGGAGTAATAATTTATTTGTTTTAAGATTATCTTTTCAATAATTTTGCTGATTACCAATTTTCAAATATGCTGCTGAAATTTTTAAATCAGAAAGTTATTGAAGCCGGCTGTGATGAAGCAGGAAGAGGAAGTCTTGCCGGTCCTGTTTTTGCTGCCGCTGTTATTCTGCCTCCTGATTTCGAAAATGAAGTTCTCGACGACTCTAAAAAACTCAGTAAAAAGCAAAGAGAAGATTTGCGGTTCATTATCGAACAGGAAGCAATTGCTTACGGTGTTGCATACGTTGACAGTAAAACCATTGATAAAATAAATATCCTGAACGCATCATTCTTGGCAATGCATAAAGCAATAGACAAATTAGAAGTAAAACCCGAATTGCTTTTAATTGACGGAAACAGGTTTAATAAGTACAGCAATATTCCTCACAAATGTATTATAAAAGGTGATGGCAAATATGCATCAATAGCCGCTGCCTCTGTTCTCGCCAAAACATACAGAGATGATTACATGAACAAAATCCACAAAGAATTTCCCGATTATAACTGGAATAAAAACAAAGGATATCCAACCAAATCGCACCGCGATGCTATTTTAAAAAATGGCTATAATAAGTATCACCGCATGACATACAAACTCCTCGATAAGCAATTGAAAATAAACTGGGATTTGTAAAAGTACTTTTAACTTGTACAGTTTACGTATTATTTATTTTTAAAACTCATAACAACAACCTTATCGCACTTTACATTAATAAATTACGAATATTCGTATGTTTTTATTGCATTTTCCCGTAGAAACTGATGTTTCGCAATTAAAAGTATTTCTGCTCAAAAAAAATTATGAAGTTGTGATGATTTTATTATCTAATCACAACAATCTTGTCCGTTTTTAGTAATTCCTCTCCTTCAAATACCTTATAAAAATAAATTCCTTCCCGCAGTTCCCCCGTATCTAAAATTATTTTATTGTTCTCTTTTCTTTGGTTTGTTTTTATTGTATTTCCTATAACATTATATAAAATAACATTAATATTATTTATGTTTTTATCTGTGTTTTCGATTATAAATTCTGTGTTTGCCGGATTAGGGTAAACTTTTAACTTTTCACTTTTAACTCTCTTACACTAATATCACATGGCTCGGGAGCTATCGTTACTGTAACACTATCTGTAGTTACAAACGTACCGCACACAGTTAAACTATCCGTTACTGTTAAATAAAATTTTGTTGTTGCCGTTGGCTTTGCTATGGGGTTTGAAACGTTTTCATCACTTAACCACTCTGACGTTTGCCACTTGTATATTACTCCTGCCACTCCCTGCGTACCAAGCTGAACGCTATCTCCGTTGCATATTATTGTGTCTTTGCCCGCCTCTGCTTCGGTTATTTCTATTACTGAAACGTCATCTATGTAGTAATAAGCAAAACGATCCATTATTTTTGGAATAAATCCTGTTTGCACTGTATCTATTGTATCTCCTGCAAAGTTTCCAATTGTTAAATATTGCTCTCCTCCCTGTGCTGTGTATATTCCTTTTATTAACACCCAGTTTACTGTATCTGTTATTATTCCATTATCATTCACAACTTGCGGAATATAAGGAAAGTTCATGCAGAAAGAATGATTCGTTACTACAGTGTCTGAAACCATTATATCAGAGAAATAAACCCCAATATCATCTGTTGCATAATAGGAACTATCTGCCAAGCTTACATGAAAACTCACACAATATTTTTTATTTATTTCTAATTTGCTGCTTAGTTTTCCTTGTAAATATTCTCTGGCGTATGAATAACCAATGCAGTAACCAATGTTTGTTGTTTGAATTGGACCAAAGCCCGCATAAGCTGTTCCGGTTTTTGGGTTTTGGTAACCAAACATATTTTTAGGAACCGTATATTGACTTTGTGGTGCACAATTTTTAAATGCATCAGGAGAACCACCTGTTGGGGTTCTCCATGGAGGAGTTGTAGTATACCATAATCCACCGGCATTACAAAACGCATCTTTTGCTTCAAAGCTGTAATTTAGAACTAAATTATTTTGCGTGAACGCAATATAACTTAGAATAAAAAACAAAAATATTAAATTGTATTTTTTCATTAATGAACAAATATACAAAAGCGAAGGAAATCAATTTCTTTAGCTGTTTTTTTAATTTTATTATTTAATTACAACAATCTTATCCGTTTTTAGTAATTCTTCTTTCTCAAATATTTTGTAAAAATAAACCCCCTCCCGCAGTTTCCTTGTATTTACAATTATTTTGTTATTGTTTCTTTTTATTTCTGTACTTACTGTTTTTCCAAGCATATCATAAAATAAAACATTAATATTATTTATGTTTTTATTTGTGCTTTCTATTATAAACTCTGTGCTTGCGGGATTAGGATAAACCTTTAATTTTTCACATTTAACTTTTAACTCTTTTACCCCAATATCACATGGCTCAGGAGCTATGGTTACTGTTACGCTATCTGTAGTTACAAACGTACCGCACACAGTTAAACTATCTGTTACTGTTAAATAAAATTTTGTTGTTGAGGTTGGTTTGGCTATGGGGTTTGAAACGTTTTCATCACTTAACCACTCTGAGGTTTGCCATTGGTATATTACTCCTGCTACTCCCTGCGTACCAAGCTGCACGCTGTCTCCGTTGCATATTATTGTATCTCTGCCTGCATTTGCTTCGGTTATTTCTACTACCGAAACATCATCCATGTAATAGTATGCAAAGTGCTTCATGTATTTTGGAATAAATCCTGTTTTTACTGTATCAATCGTATCCCCAGCAAAATTTCCTATAGTTAAATACAGTTCATTACCTTGTGCTGTGTAAATTCCTTTTATTAATACCCAATTTGATGTGTCGGTTATTATTCCATTATCATTTACAACTTGCGGAATGTAAGGAAAATTTTTGCATTCAGAATGACTTGTTACACCAGTATCAGAAATCTTTATATTTGAAAAATAAACCCCAATATCACCTGTTGCATAATACGAACTATCTGCCAAACTCACATAAAAGCTTATACAATATTTTTTATCTGTTTCTAATTTGCTTATTAGTTTTCCTTGCAAATATTCTCTATAATATGAATACCCTGCACAAAAACCTATACCCGTTGTTTGGATTAACCCCAGTCCAGCATAGGAAGTGTCTGTTCTTGGGAAACAAAAACCAAACATATTATTTGGCCACTGGAAATCTACAGAAGGATAACATCTTCTAAAAATATCTGAAGAACTACTTACTGGATTTCTCCATTGAGGTGCTCCTATTTCTGGAGTACAATTACAATTCCCAATTATTGGTGTTGGTATTTCAAAACTATAATTTAATACTAAATTATTTTGCGTGTACGCAAAATAATTTAGTAAAATAAACAAAAATATTAAATTATATTTTTTCATTATAGTACAAATATACAAAAACGGCAAGAATAAATCAAGTTCCTGCCGCTCTTTGTGTTTAATAATTCATTGCCGTTTTATTTTATTATTGACAATTTATCATTCTTAATCACTACACCGTTTATACTAATCCTGTAATAATACAAACCGCTTGAGTATTTATTTAAATCAACTTTAGTAAAGTTTTTATTTAAATCATATTCATTAACTTTTATTCCAAGTGAATTAAATAATACAACGTATCCCTTTTCGCCTTCATTTAATTTATATTCTATAAACAATTCACTGTTTGCAGGGTTGGGATAAACTTTCAATGCTCTTTCGGCTTGCATTGTTTCGTTTGTTTTAGCAGACACTGTATTGTTATTGATATTATTATTTTCATTTGTATTATTTATATTCTTATGTCTGCTTTGAACATCACAATTATTTACATATTTCGCAGTATCCACAAAACTCAATAACAACCTCGCTTTCAGAACAGCGTTTCCATATTCATAAGGACATAGCGCTGCTATTGCTTTTAAATCAACTATATCATTTTGCGTTAACGCTCCATTTTGATTTGCCAAGCTGTTTATAAATACCGTGTAATAATCTTTATATGCCTGTTCTGGGTTTACATTCGGGTTTATTGAATTATTAAGCATTACAGCAGTTGTATAATTTCCGATTGCAATATTAGAATCAATTTTTTCTATTAATCCAAAACTTCTACTATCCGAAACGGTTTTAAATGCAAGCAAAGTATCATCATTTATACTGCTCATATTTCGTAAAAGATATTTGTAAACGCTTTGCTTACTCATCCATTTACTTTCATTTTCAAAGTTTGCAAAACTTATTCTTTCGTTTACTATATCTCTCATTGTTTTTAATAACACTGTATCTATAATGCCATTGACACTAATTATATTTTTATCACCGCTTGCACTGTTGGTTGCTAATCGTTTCATTTTTTATATGTTCTTTTTTCCTTAGATGAAAAAAGAACCAAAAAAATCAAGGCAAAACGATGCTTCTTCCCGCTCTGCAATATTTCTGAATTCTAACAAAGCGAGTAAACTTCTTTGTAAGAATTCTACGAGATATTGCATTCACAGCCAACACACGCCCGCCGTTTTGCCATGCCTACGCTCTTTCGCAATTAAAAGTATTTCTGCTCAAAAAAAATTATGAAGTTGTGATGATTTTATTATCTAATCACAACAATCTTATCCGTTTTTATTAATTCTTCTTTCTCAAAAATCTTATAAAAATAAATCCCTTCCCGCAGTTTCCCCATATCTATAATTATTTTATTGTTGTTTCTTTTTATGTTTGTTGTTATGGTATTTCCGAGCATATCAAATAAAACAACATTAATATTATTTATATTTTTATTTGTGCTTTCTATTATAAACTCGCTGTTTGCAGGATTAGGATAAATTTTCCATTTTCCATTTTCCATTTTCCATTCTTTTACGCCAATATCGCATGGCTCGGGAGCTATGGTTACTGTTACGCTATCTGTAGTTACAAACGTACCGCACACCGTTAAACTATCTGTTACTGTTAAATAAAATTTTGTT
>JAQUPB010000196.1 GCA_029004185.1 Bacteroidales bacterium
ACCTATGTTCCATGAATAAGAATATGGTAATGTTCCGCCACTTGCTGTTGCCGTTAATGTTGTGGCAGTTCCATAACAAATAGCACGGTTATTAACCGATACATTTAATTGGGCAGAAACAGTTGTGATTAATAATATTAAAGAAAATGAAAAAAGGATTAATTTTTTCATAAAAAAATAAAATTTTAAATAAAATTTTTTTCACCGCTAAGGCGCAGAGGCGCAAAGAAAAAAAATGTATTTAAACTTTGCGTCTTCGCGTCTTTGCGGTGAAGAAATCTACATCTCCACAACTTTTTTATAAGCAATTTTATCATTCACCTGAAGTTTTATAAAATAAACTCCTTTCGATGAACCGAGATCTTTTCCTGAAAAATAATATTGGTAATTTCCTGCATTCTGCCTGCCATTCACGATGGTGCTTATTTTTTCTCCTAAAATATTAAATGCCTCAAGTTTCACATCTGCACTTTCGCTGAGCGAATAAGTTATTTGAGTTTGATTGCTGAATGGGTTGGGGAAAATGTTAAATCCTACATCTTTATCATATAATTCTTTTATATCATTTGTCACGGTGACAACTGAACAGGCGGAATTAGTACATCCGTTTCCATCAATTCCCGTAACACAATATGTTGCAGTAATTGTTGGATTCACTGTTATAGGATTTCCTGTTTCTCCATCGCTCCATGTATATGCGTTAGCTCCGCTTGCATATAATGTTATTGATTGTCCTTGCGTTATAGTTCCGCTGTTAACGGTTACATTTGGCAATGGGTTAACATTAACAACACAAGTAGTATAATTGGTACATCCGTTTAAATCAGTACCAGTAACTGTATATATTGTAGTTTGAGTCGGACAAACCGTAATACAAGATTGCATAGAAAATGTACTCCATGTGTATATAGTTGCTCCAAACGCACAAATACAAGCACATTGACCAACACAAATTGTGTATCCTGTCGCAGTTACATTTGGCTTTGGACTAACATTAACAACAGAAGTGGCAGAATTTGTGCATCCGTTTACATCTGCACCTGTTACTGTATATGTTAAAGTTTGAGTCGGGCAAACTGTAAGACACGTACTATTAAACCCTGTATTCCATGTGTAAGAATTTGCTCCACTCGCACAAATCCAAGCACATTGACCAACACAAACTGTACATCCTGTCGCAGATACATTTGGTTTTGGATTAACAGTCACTACTCCCTGAGCAGTAAAAGTAGAAGGAGTGTTGTCGGTAACGGTTATTGTGTATGTTGTATTAATTGATGGATTAACAGTAATGGAAGAAGTTGTTTGGCTTGTATTCCACGAATAAGAATATTGCGGTGTGCCGCCGCTTGCGGTTGCTGTTAATGTTGTAGTGCTTCCATTGCAAATATCAGGATTATTAACCGATACATTTAACTGGGCAAAAACAGTAGTAATTGCCAATGTTAAAGAAGCTGAAAGAAGGATTAGTTTTTTCATAAAATAAGTTTTAAATAAAATTTTTTTTACCGCTAAGGCGCAGAGGCGCAAAGAAAAATGATTTATTAAACTCTGCGTCTTCGCGCCTTTGCGGTGAAAATTATTATTTTTTTACCAACTTATAAACCCAGTTATTATCTTTTGTTTTTATGTAAACAAAATAAACACCAGTTGGAACGTCTTTAATGTTCAGGCTTTTTTTGAACTTTCCGCTGTTGTTTTCAATATTTGCAGAGTAGATTTTTTCTCCCAGAACATTCACTATTTCAACAAAAAGAATTTTATTTTTATCATTATCTTTTTCTATCATTAAAATATTTCCTGCAGGATTTGGATATATAGCAGGTTTGCTGATGGTAAGATTATTTGCAACATTAGTACAAGTATCAACAATGCCCGTAACAGCAGTTCTGGCACTCTTGCATGGTGCTCCCTGAACCTCCCAGTTATAAAAGAAATAATAATAATTCTGCGGATTTGTTCCTGCAGTGGAAGTTGTAATTGAAATCAAATCGCTTATGTTATAAGGAAAACTTACGCCTGAATTATCCCTGTATAAATTCGGGGTATTGATTGCTTTTAAAATATATTTAATTCCCGGAGTTAACACAAAATCCAAAGTTACTTTGGCCAATACATTTGGGTTATTTGTAATGCTTACTGTTTTAGTTTGCAGAACGGTATTGTTGGAATCGCGCAATTCAATTGTTCTGTTCGCAGTGTTTGTTGCATAAACCTGCACCGATTTAAGAGTGCATGGTTTAAATACATTAAAATACAAACCGTGTTCTACATTTAAATTACCTCCGGTAGATTTAGCGGCTTTTCCGCCGGTAATAATACTTCCGGGTATTTCTTCCTGCACATAAAAAATTGTAGTGTCGCTTATATTTGGCGAATAATTTGTACCTGTGTATAATTTATTTCCTCCAATTGGAGCATCATACCATACAATGCTTCCGCCGCCTGAACCGGTTGCACTTAAATTTACAATTCCTGCTCCGCATCTTGTATCGCCCGTACCCGTTGGTGCAGCAGGTCTGTTCACCACTATATATGAGGTTTTTGTTAAACTATCTTTTCCTGCAGGGTTTGTTACTTTTAATTTTACCGTATAAGTACCGTTAGATGTATAAGTGTGCAAAGGATTTTGATTTACCGAAATATTTCCATCACCGAAATTCCATAACCATTGTGTGGGGCGGTCAAGAGAATTATCGGAAAATATAACTTCTCCATCGCAGGTGGAAGTTGTGTTTGCATTGAAATTTGCAACAGGAGATAATACAACAGCCGAATCGGAACTGAACATAACGTCTGAAATTAAAATAGCACCCGCAGTTGATTTGTTAAACATGAAACGTATTGCATCAACACTGGAAAGGTTTATGTTATTGAATTTTGATAACGGAATTTTAATTGTATTTTCAATGAGGTGTGGTAAATAACTGCTTAAAGTTCCTGGCGGGAAATACAGTGCATTGCTGTTACTGCTCACTCTTACCGTTTGCGTATCGCCGCTTGTAGTGTGAAGCTGAACAACGAAATCAACAGACTGACCTGATGGTCCGTCTTTAAAATTTATAGCTGCTCGGAATTGTAATGCACGGAACTGTGTTAAGTTGCGGTATTTGGCAGGTATTTTATTTTCGTACCAGTCGTCGGCGCTGTTCCATCTGATTTTGAGCTGGGTCAATCCCACACGCTGTGTTGAATAATAAGCATTGTGAGGTTCCTGCGATTGCACTGTACCAACGCAAAACTGATTACCTGTACTCTCTCCGCAAATAATATAAGTTAAAAGTCCGTTGCTGCTCACAACATCATTAAGCGTGTTTATGGTTTCTGTACTTTTTTTATCAATGCGGTTTACGTCAACGCGGTTTAAACCTGCAGGATGATAAGCCAGATGAATATCGGAAGCGCTGAGTGTTGAAGATGCAGGAGGTGTCTGGTCATCGACATTTAGTATCGGTAAAAATTGTGTTTCGCCGCCCACATATACACGAAAGAAAGCGCTTGCATAAGCAATGAGAGCGGCTCTTTGTTTTGAACTTGCGAATCTTTTGTTTCCTGGTGCGCTGGTACCGCAATGAGGATCGGAAGAGGAAAGGTCAACCCAGGTCCATTCATCATCTGCTGCTGCAGGGAATAATCCGTCTGTCCATGTTGTGTTGAAATAATTATGATTTGCTCCCATCATTGTCATGTAATATTTGGGCGTGCTGTCGTTAACATCAATGTATCTTGCATCGTCAAAAAAATGTATGCCATGAAGGGAAGTTACATCTCCGTCGCAGTATGGAAGAACCACTGCTACCGGAATTCCGGATAAAACAGGACGCCAGAAATCGGTTGGGGCAATTGTGAGAACTGCCTTTACGCCATAAGGACTTCCATGATTGCGGTTGTATATTGCATGATTTATCACACCTTCGCCGCCGCGTGAATGCCCCATTGTTCCTACTTTTGTCAGATCAATTTTTCCGACAAACTTGGTGCCGAATGGTGTACCTCCGGTGGTGTTAAATGTTTTCCATAAATCAAGATGATATTGTATGAGCTCTGCTCTTGCAGCCATTCCGCGGTCGGATGTGGCATTGTCGGAAGCCGAAATGCTGTTTGCTCCTATTGATACAACAATATATCCGTTGCTTGCTAATTTTTGCGCAAGATAATCATAACCTTCATAACTCGGAATTTCACTGTATCCGCCGGAGCATGGCCAGTCTAAACTTGATGAGCTGCCCGAATAACATGATTCGTGCCTGCCATGTAATAAAAGAATAAATGGAAACGGACCCGGAGATAAAGTGGTAGGATAAAAAACTTTGCCGCGTACTTCTATTCCAACAGGGAAACTGCTTGTTGTAAAAGTTTCATCACCGAAGTCATATTTTTCTGAAGTGACAGTGTACGGACCGGTTAAACCAGGGTCAGGAGTCTGCCCGGATATTTGCAGAATAAAATTTAAAAATAATAAAAAAATAAAAATAAACCGTGTCATTATGTTTTATTATTTATGCAAATCAAAAATCGCATGTTATAACTAATTTAAAATAGCCACCAAGACACGAAGACACAATCCCGATAGCTATCGGGACACAAAGAAAAATCTTAAAAATAAATAATAAGACTTAGTGTAACTTCGAGTCCTTGTGCCTTTGTGGCAATAATATTTTAACCTTTTATTCAAATTATTTATTCAATATTGTTTTATTTAATTTACCCAGTTGCCAATGCGGACCGATAAATTCCCTGCTCACATTATCTCCATTTCCCGACGGTGCATTTTCATTATAAAAACCGTACACTAAAGTTGCTGTAGAGCCATCAGCTAATTCATTGTATTCCGATAACGGAACAAAAAAAACAAGATTACGTCCTTCTCCATTTTTCGGTTCCTTGCTCATCGAAAAATATTTATCACCTATATAAAGTACGTATGGATTTGCTCCCTGATGAAAATGAGTGGGGGTTGTGATTGTAATTTCAATAATGCTGTCGTTTTGATGGATGGCTGTGATGGTGGCTGTATTGGTTTGGGCATTAGTAAAACTATAAAAAAGAAAAAATAAGATTTGTACTAAAAAAATAATTCTGATTTTCATTTTTGATGGGAGTATAAAGGATTATTTTTAACCATTGTTACAAACAAACATAGTAAAAGTTTTATGCAAAACCTAATTCTTATACACTTTTGTTGAAAAACTTTTTACCGCTAAGGCGCAAAGGCGCAG
>JAQUPB010000197.1 GCA_029004185.1 Bacteroidales bacterium
ACCCACTTTCTTGCAGCACGGAAATTCTTTATGGGACGATTTTATAATACATTTTCTGTCAATATTCTTACAATTGCGGGTTTTATTTTAATTTTATACTTGGCTTTATATTGTGAAACAATAAATTTAATATTAAATTTTTTTAGTAAAATAAAAATGTATATATTGCGTCTTGAAATCATAAGAAAATATTATAAAAAAATTAAATTATGAGCAGATTAAAAGCATTGACATTAGTATTATTAGCAGCAATCATTTTTTCCTGCAATTCGGAAAAGCCAAAGCAGAATGATGAACTATTGGCGGATTCATTGATTAATCCGAATCCTCCGGTTACTGAAATGCAGATTAAAGAGATGATAACTGCAATTCCAAATCCGATGGAAATGGCTTTAATACTTCAAAGTTCGGGATTTACATATTCCGATAGTTTTATTAATTCATACCATAATATTAAAAACTATACTACAAATTTTCAAAAGGCACTTAACATAGGTATTTATGGTACTGATTTGATTTTTATGAATATAAACGATAAAACATCTTCTGCTGTATCTTATATCGACAATATTAAAGAACTTGCCAATGCAATAAAGGTAGGTCAGTTTTTCGACCATAAAACCCTGAACCGGCTGAATGAAAACAGTAAAAATGTGGATTCGGTTTTATATATTACCAGTTCCGGATTCGACAGAATGACTCAATACCTGCAGGAACAGAACAGAAATAATTTAAGCATACTCATTGGAGTCGGAACATGGACGGAAAGTATGTATTTTGCTTTAAAATACCAGACTGCGAAAGACCAGAAAATAATAATCGAAAGAATAGGCGAACAAAAAGTAGTAGCGGAAAAAATCGAATATTTGCTTTCTATTTTCAAGAATAATAAAGATTTTATGGCATTGCATGAAGATTTCGTAAAACTGAAAAAGGAATATGATAATGTAAAAATCACATACACAAATGTCGCTCCTACGAAGAAAGTTGTTGGGGGTAACCTTACAATTCAGGATAATAGCACAAGTACTGTTAATATCAGCAAAGAATGCATTACTAATTTAACCAAGATAATAAACCAAATTCGTAATAAAATTATCAACTAAAAATATGAAAAAAATATTTTTTATAATATCGGTTGCAATAGGCTTGTTCGGAACAGGACAGGTTCTGGCACAATGTGGTGATGAACTTCTTGATATATGCTATCCTAAAATTGGCGATTATAAATATATTAAAAGTTATCCGATAAGATTAAAAAAATCAAGAAAAGGCGAACCTCCTATTGTTGCCAAATATGCCGTTGTATTAAATGGAGGCGTTAAATATAAAATTGTCGGTTGCAATGCAAATGACTTCGAAGGAAAACTTGTCATTTCACTGTACAATGGTGATGTAATGATAGGCTCAACTTATGATTATAACGTCGGAAAAGAATATCCGGGAATAGAATTTGAATGTAAAAAATCAGGGGTTTATTATTTATCGTTTTATTTCAGAGACGGGAAGGAAGGTTGTGCGATTTGCATACTTGCACAAAAATAACTTAAAATATTTTTATTGAAAAAATTAAAGAAGTGGTTTTATTTTACCACTTTTTTAATTTTAAAAATTAAGGGATATGATACAAAGAATACAAAGCATATATTTATCGGCAGTGGTTGCAGTAACCATTTTAATGTTTTTCCTTCCTGTTATAAATATTGAACTTGCAGGTAAATATTATTTTCTGAATCTGACCGGTGTTAAGCAAAACATAAACGGCAATAATTTAAATTATATATATGCAATCCCTCTTTCATGCATTTCCGCTTTTGTAGGCATATTGTCATTTGTTGCAGTTTTTCTTTTCAAAAAAAGACAAGTGCAGATTAAAATCTGCAAAATAAATTTTTTACTGAATATAATTCTGATTTTGCTGGTTTTTTATTTTTATCCCGACATAATAATTAAAAATAAACTGGGAAGCAACGTGAGTTGCAACTTCTCCATAGGAGCTGTATTGCCTTTAGCTAATATGATTTTAATATTACTTGCCAACAAGGCAATCCGCAAAGATGAGAAAATAGTGAAAGAATCATACAGGATAAGATAAACGATATTCCTTTCTGTTGCTTTGGATTATTGAACTTACAGGGAATTAGGATGCACTAATTATACATATTGTCTTCAGTTAAAGGAATGTCCTTTAATGTTTTTCTGCACTTCAGAATTGCAATTAAATCTGAAATTATGGTATGAAGATGTTCAAGACAGTTGTCGCTTTTAACAATATAATTGTAAATTCCTTCTGACTGAACTTTTGCTATGAGGTCAATGTCTTTTTGTGCCGAAACAACAATTATTCTAATGTTTTCATCGTATTCTTTTATCATTTTTATTAAATCCAGACCGGAAATATCGGGCAAAACAAGGTCGACAATAACAATGTCGGGACCGGAAGTAAGATTATTTATAAGGGCTTTCCCGTTTGTGAATGCCTGAGTGCTTATGTTTACAAAACTGCTAAGCGATAATTTTAATAAAATATTTTCTGTCCTGTTATCTTCAACCAGAAAAATTTTTATTCTTTCCATAGTTTGAGTTTTTAAGTATTTTTTTGTTCAGAAGTTCTTTACTGAAGTATGCAAATGTACTGCTTTTATGGTGGCTTCGTCTTAATAAAAGGAATGTTTATCGTGTAATTTTTATACAAAAAATAATGATAAACTATCAAGGAATTGTTTACTCGCAGGTTTGTATATCAGGAGAATAGTTTTTTTACTCTTTCCATTGCCTCAAGGACGCTTTCTCTGTCGGCAAAGGCGGAAAAGCGGAAATATCCTTCTCCGGAAGGTCCGAAGCCTGCCCCGGGAGTTCCTACAATATTGGCTTCGTTCAAAAGCTTGTCAAAGAAATCCCATGATTTCATGTTGTTCTTGGTTTTCAGCCATATATAAGGAGAATTGATGCCTCCGTAAACTTTAAAACCCATTGCTGAAAAACTTTTGTGGATTATACCGGCGTTTTCAATGTAATATCTGATTGTGGTTTTTATTTCTTTTTTCCCGTTTTCCGAGTATATGGCTGCCGCTGCTTTCTGAACAGGATAAGATGTACCGTTGAATTTTGTTGTTTGACGTCTCATCCATAATGGTTTTACGGAATGCATTTCTCCTTTGCTGTCACATGCCTTCAGTTTTTCGGGAATAACAGTGAAGGCACAACGTGTGCCTGTAAATCCTGCCGTTTTCGACAAACTGCGGAATTCAACAGCAACTTTTTCCGCCCCTTCAATTTCATAAATGGAATGAGGAATGTCTTTTTCTGTTATAAATGCTTCGTATGCTCCATCAAAAAGAATTATACTTTTATTTTCCAAAGCATAATCCACCCATTTTTTTAATACTTCCTTTGTTGCAACCGCGCCTGTGGGATTATTGGGAAAACATAAAAAAATCAAATCGGCTTTTTCCTTTGGGAGTTGTGGAATGAAATTATTTTCTTCAGTACACGGCATGTAAATGATATTCTCAAAATATCCGTCAGCACTGCAAACGCCTGTTTTGCCTGCCATCACTGTGGTATCTGCATAAACGGGATATACAGGGTCGCAGATTGCAATTTTATTATCGTACCCGAAAATTTCCTGAATGTTGCCTGTGTCGCATTTCGAACCGTCGGAAATGAAAATGTCTTCTGCGGAAACATTTATTTTGTTATTCTGATAATCATTTTCTGCAATTGCTTTACGAAGGAAATCATATCCCTGCTCAGGTCCGTATCCTTTAAACGTTTCTGCGTTTCCCATTTCCTCAACACCTTCGTGAAATGCTTTTATAACAGAAGGAGCCAGGGGTTGAGTTACATCACCTATGCCCATTTTTATGATTTTCATTCCGGGATGGGATTTTGCAAAAGCAGAAACCCTGCGCGAAATCTCCGGAAATAAATATCCTGCCTTTAATTTTAAATAATGCTCATTAATTAATGCCATGTGAATACTGTTTCGTTAAAATGTAATAAATTTAATTTGCAAATTTACGATTTTTTCTACACGGGAAGAAATCTTCTAATTCCTGCAAATAATTACTTTTCCGGTAAATGTTATTTTGATATGCTGATAATATAAAATCAAAACCTTATTTCTTGTTCATGAAACCTTAATGGAAATATTTTACCGGGTATAATTATAAACCTTATTACCTTATTTAAATATAAAAATTGTATTACGGTTTTAATAAGGTTAAAAAGGATGGACTTTTTTCTGCTACTAAGGTTTTGAAAATAAAATAAGGTTTTACATGGAAAATATCTGTAGGTGGAAAAAACTCTGCAGGAGTTTAATTTTGGTAACCACGGGTTTTAACCCGTGGTTAAACAGTAATAGAATAACCGCTGCAAGTAATGAATTTTATTAAATGATGTTTTTCTCGATGCAGCGGAATTTACTTCGCTATTTTTCAAAAAAAATCAAACAACCGCTAATTCCTGCAAATAATTACTTTTCCGGTATATGTTGATTTGTTGGTTTGTATTTTTAATATATAAATTCCGTTGCTGAAATCGTTTAATTTCAAATTCAGTTTATGATTTCCTGCATCCATTAATTTGTTCTGATAAACAACAGAACTTTTATTGAATAATAAATCATACATGGTAATTATTACATCTGATTTGCTTTCCATCAAAAGCTGAATATTAACTTCTTTATTGCATGGATTAGGACTTATGTTGAAATTATCACTCAGTTGCTGTGTGTTTATTTTTGAAATGTTTATTGGATAAGTATCGGAAGTGTCACTGCAAAGAGTATTTGTATCAGTTACTATTACCGAATAATTTCCGCTGACTGCAGGGACAATAAATTGTTTTATTTCATTGCTTATTGGACCGGAATTGAGAAGCCATTGATATGACTGTGCCTGTGATGAACGGAGTGTGTCGCCTGTTTTTGTTATTACGGGTTTATTTATCGTATAATTATATAAAAGAGGAATCTCATAAATGTCAGCAGGATTTGTTCCATTCCATGGCAGCATATCCCCATAAAGCGACCATATTGTGCCTCCGTTAACCGTTTTTACAGTACGGTTATTTCCAATAGCGGCAGAAAATAAAAAATTCAGATAATCGCGTTCACCGTTATATTCACAGTAATATTCGAGCGGAGGTAAAGTTGAATTGTCAATATCTACACTAAGTGCAACATTATGATTTGTGTCGGGGCG
>JAQUPB010000198.1 GCA_029004185.1 Bacteroidales bacterium
TAATAATGGTATTGACATAGGCACAACCCGGGGAGCAATATGCAGGGCAATATTCAACGGAAAGGTTACAGGCATTGTTAGCATTCCCGGGTCAAATAAAGCAGTAATCATACGACATGGTAATTACCTTACAGTTTATTCAAATTTAGCTGAAGTTTATGTAAAAATGGGCGAAAACATAAAAACAAAACAAAGCATAGGAAAAGTTTATACCGACCCTGACGATTCAAAAACCGAACTTCATTTTGAAATATGGAACGGCAAAAAAACTCTCGACCCTTCATCGTGGATTAGCAGGAAGTAGATTCAGTTTACGCTTTTAAACTTCGACATTCAGTATTCAACATTCGATGTTCGATATTTTTTAAATGAATAATGAATATCGAATAACGAATCATGAAGTTTTACTAATGACTTTGATACCAAATAAAACACCTTTCAGGCAGGTTTTTGATTTTTGTTTCTTTGTTGAAAATACCATAAACCGAAGAACCGCTGCCGGTCATTGAAGAATATATGGCTCCTTGTTTATAAAAATTTTCCTTTATCTTTTTTATTTGCGGATATTTTGAAAATATATTTTTTTCAAAATCGTTAAAAACATATTTTTCCCATTTTAAAAGAGGAAGTTTTATTAATTCTTTTATTTGTTTTTTTGGCTTTGCAGGTTTAATATTTCTGTATGCTTCTGCAGTATTTATGTGAATTCCCGGATTTATCAATACAAGAAAATATTTACTTAAATCAAGTCTTATTTCTTCAAATCTATCACCGCGTTCAAAACAAAATGCAGGTTTGTTTTCAATAAAAAATGCGCAATCGCTTCCCAGTTTTGAAGCATAATTCTGCATTTTCTTAACCGTAAGATTTAAGCCGAAAATTTCGTTTAATAATTTAATTGTAAATGCCGCATCGGAAGAACCACCGCCAAGTCCCGCCCCTACCGGAATGTTTTTATGCAAGTGCATCCGGACAGGAGGCAAATTAAAATCTCTGTCAATTAAAGAATACGCTCTAATGCATAAATTATTTTTTTCACCGCATTCAAATCCTGAGGAAGTAAATTTTATTTTATTTTTTGTTAATTTATTTTTTTTGTCTTCAATAACTTCCAGAACGTCTGTCAAATCTATCGGATAGAAAATGCTTTCAATGTTATGAAAACCGTCATTGCGTTTTTCAACTACATTTAACCCGATGTTTATTTTTGCACTTGGAAAAGCCAACATTTCAATTTTGGATTTTAGATTTTTAATTTTGAATTTAAAATTTATAATTCAAAATTTAAAATTTACTATAAACTATTAACTTTTTTACTATTCAACAGGCATTCTGTTTTGCATTTCTATTCTCATTGCTTTTAAGTTCATGTTTATGTCATGCATGAATGCAATCAAACCTATGAAAAGGAAAACTATTGAAACAACAAATAATATGGGAATTATCATTCCATTTTCAATTGACAGCAACTTTATGAAAAAAATCGAAATTATCACAAGCACATTTATTATTATACTCATGACAAGATTGAAAATGCTCAATCTTATGATTTTTGCCCTTTTATAAAGCAGGTCAATTTCAGCTTTTATGTATGTTTTTTTATTTACCGAATATTCGTTTATCATGCTTCTTATTCTGTCGAGAATAAGCGAACCCCTCGTGTTAAGTGATAAAATTAATAATCCCACTCCCGATATAAGAACCGTTGGAGCTATTGCAATTTGTAGTATCTGTATTACGTCATTAATTGAATTACTCATAAGATTTTGAATTTTAGATTTTGAATTTTAGATTTTGAATTCAACATTCAAAATTTAAAATTCATAATTACTTTTTTTATGCAATTCGTCCCATCTATTCACTTCCAAAGTTAATTCTTTTTTCATTTCATCAATTCTGATAAAAATTTCTTTTTGTTTTTCGTGGTTTTGTAAAATTACCGGCTCAATTAATTTGACTTCCATCGTTTTTATTTCGCTTTCGAGTTCTTCAATTCTTTTTTCGCATTTTAAAATCTGCGAATTAAGCTTCCTCAAATCCCTTTCCTTTTGCTTCTTTTCTTCATATTTTAATTTATTTTCCGAAATGTTTTCGGTTTTATCCCCATTTTTTTTTGCCGAAATTTCAAGCTGCCGCAGAGTTTCAATTTTTCTTGATTTAAGAAAATCATATATGCTGCCGATATACTGACGTACAGATTTATTTTTAAATTCAAAAACCTTATCGGTCAATCCCTGCAGAAAATAACGGTCGTGCGAAACCACAATCAGAGTTCCGTCATATTTCTGCAATGCTTGCTTAAGAATTTCCTTCGAACGCATGTCAAGATGATTTGTGGGCTCATCAAGAACAAGAAGATTAACGGGAGTGAGTAAAAGTTTTGCCAGTGCCAACCTTGATTTTTCACCACCCGAAAGGATTTTTACTTTTTTATAAACATCGTCATCGCTAAAAAGAAACGAGCCGAGTATTTCACGGATTTTTGTTCTTATATCCCCTACCGCAACATCATCAATGGTTTCAAGAACTGTCTTATCCATATCCAATAAATCGGATTGGTTTTGGGCGTAGTAACCGATTGAAACATTATATCCCACTGTACACTTTCCTTCATGTTCCAACTCACCGACAATAATGCGCGACAATGTGGTTTTTCCTTCGCCGTTTTTTCCGACAAATGCAATTTTTTCTTTTGCATCAATATGAAATTCGATATTTTGCAATACTTCATTTGCATCATATCTTTTGCTGAGTTCTTCGGCGCTCACAACAACTTTTCCGGAACGCGGCGCCGGCGGAAATTTTATGTAAATGCCCGATTTATCTTCTTCATCAATTTCAATTCTTTCAATTTTCTTAAGCATCTTTATTCTTGATTGCACTTGCACTGCCTTTGTTGCCTTGTATCTGAAACGTTCAATGAATTTTTCGATGTCTTCAATCTGTTTTTGTTGATTATTATATGTTGCAATCTGACTTTCCATTCTCTCTTTCCGCAATACAACATATTTTGAATACGGGGCTTTGTAATCGAAAACTTTTCCGAGTGAAATTTCCACTGTTCTTTTTGTAATGTTATCGAGTAATGTTCTGTCGTGCGAAACCAGCACCACCGCTCCATCATAGTTGTCGAGATATTCTTCGAGCCATTGGATTGATTCGATATCAAGATGATTTGTTGGCTCATCGAGAAGTAAAACATCATGTTTTTTCAAAAGTAGTTTTGCTATTTCAACGCGTATCTGCCAGCCGCCGCTGAATTCTTTTATGTTCCTTTCAAAATCTTTTCTTGAAAAACCAAGTCCTAATAAAACTTTTTCAATATTTTCCTCAATATTGTTTCCGCCTATTAATTGAAATCTGTTATTAGCCTCATCGAGCCGGTGAATCAAATCAAGATATTCGGGAGAATCATGATCCTTCCCAACTGAAATTTCTGCGGTAAGTTTTTCTATTGTTCTTTTTAAATTCTGTTCTTCCTCAAATGCCGAAAGAGTTTCTTCGTAAATCGATTTATCTCCCTTAACAACCATTTCCTGCGGTAAATATCCAATAGTAACATCTTCGGGAACGGCAACAGTACCTTCGGTTGGTTTTTGTTGTCCTGCAATTATCCTTAACAAAGTTGTTTTCCCTGCACCATTCCTGCCTGCAAGTCCTATCCTGTCCCTTTTATTTATATTCAAAGAAATGTTATCGAATAAAATATCCGCACCAAAATGTACTGAAAGATTATTTACTGAAATCACTGTTTAAAAAGAATTGATTAATTGCAAAATTAAGAAAAATTAGTTAAGAAGGCATAAGGCAAAAGGCATAATGTGATTTTGAATTTTGGATTTTAGATTTCAGATAACCCACGATAAGGCTTCATTTGTTGAAATTTGCTATTCAAAATTCAGAATCTAAAATTTATAATCTTTAAAAAAATGTTACCCTTTCGCAAGGATTTCTACTGCGTTGTATGATTTTTCAGACATTTTGTATGATTCTTCATGCATTCTGTATGATATTTCAGACATCAGAAATAAATTCCAATTAATTCAGGCTAACCGGGCAGTTATGAACAAAAAACGCTGAATCCCAAACATTTCAAAAACTTTAAACTTTAAACATTAAACTTTAAACTATTTTCTTATTTTTGCCTCTTACAAAAAACCGAGAAATTATGAAAAAAACTTATCTGGCAATTTTATTTTGCATATCGCTGTTGCTATCATGCACACAGCAAAAAACTAAAAAATTATCCGACAATCCTTTATTGAATGAATTTGATACGCCGTTTGGTGTTCCTCCTTTTGAAAAAATAAAATCAAAACATTTTCTACCTGCATTTAAGGAAGGAATGAAGCAGCAAAATGAAGAAATAAAAGCCATTATTGATAATAATGATGCTCCTGATTTTGAAAATACCATTGAAGCTTATGAATACAGCGGAAGCCTGTTAAGTAAAGTTGCCATGGTTTTTTACAACATTCACAGCAGCAACACGAATGATACAATTCAGAAATTAGCCCAGGAAATCTCTCCGATGCTCACACAGCATGATGACAGCATAAACATGAATCCAAAACTCTTCAAACGGGTTAAAGAAGTTTATGAACAAAAAAACAAACTCAGTTTAAATGCCGAACAAAAACAACTTCTGGAAGTTATTTACAGGAGTTTTGTGAGAAGCGGCGCTCTTTTGAATGAGACACAGCAAAAAAGAATGAAGGAAATAAACAAAGAATTATCTGAGTTGACTTTAAAATTCGGTGACAATGTACTTGCCGAAACAAACAATTTCAAACTTATTATTGACAAGAAAAAAGATTTGGCAGGATTGCCGCAGGGTTTAATTGATGCTTCGGCGCAGACAGCAAAAGAAGCCAAAATGGAAGGCAAATGGCTGTTTACAATCAGAACTTCAAGTATCACTCCGTTTCTGGAAAATTCCGAAAAACGAAGTTTAAGGGAAAAAATTTACAAAGCTTATATAAATAAAGGCAACAATAACGATAAATACGACAATAAGGAGATAATAGAAAAAATTGTAACACTGCGTCTGGAAAGAGCAAACATGCTGGGTGATAAAACCCATGCCGATTATGTGCTCGATGAAAACATGGCAAAGAATCCTGCTACTGTTAATAATTTATTAA
>JAQUPB010000199.1 GCA_029004185.1 Bacteroidales bacterium
TATAGCTCCGTATTTTTTGTTGTTAGATGTGGGATTGTCTTTGTCCACAATAACAATACTTGTATCACTGATTGAAGTTTTTACAAGCATTGTTCCCATTTCAAAATCTTCCTTAAAATAAAATTTCGTATTCGCATTATATTGAACCGATGGATAAATCGACCTGACACTGTCTTTAATCAATTCGAAATTTGAGATGACATAAGAATCATAAAACGGATATATAGAGCGGTAACCTGACATGCCGTTAAGTTTAATGCCCGGACTTATCTTGACATTGCGTTTCCCTTCATTAAGAACCGGGATTGAAACAGGAAGTTCAAAAGCGCCTATTGCCTGGTCATCAACATAAACCCAGGCATCAACAATACCGTTTGAACTGTCGCCCTGTGTGGAATAATTTGTGTTTAAATCAATTTTACCGATACGAATGTATGAAGGAATCGCTTCTGCAGGATCAATAACTTTGCAAGAGCTGAAGGCTATAAATAAAAAAACTACTAAAATTATAATCCGGGTATAAAATCTCATTATAATTTAATTATAATTTATACTGCTGATTTTAGCTATAATATATAATTAAACGCAGTAAAGTTTAAATTATTGTACGAAAAATTAAAATCAGATTGAAGTCAGGCTGTAATTAAGCTTATCAATTATTTTATGAGCAACTTCAAGTGCCTTAAATCCGTCAACGACAGATATCTGTGGCTGGGTATTTTTTACAATGCTGTCTAAAAACGCTTCTAATTCCGTTTTTATGGCATTTATCGGGATTGTTTCAGGGGAATCGTAATAAATAATTTTCTTTCCCTTATCGTCGCCAAGGTCGATTATCATTGCGAAAGGATTATCGGTGCCTTCTTCAACATTTTTCAGGCGGAAAATTTTTGTTTCTTTATCGAGGAAATCAACCGAAATATAAGCATCTCTCTGGAAGAATCTTGTTTTACGCATGTTTTTAAGGGAAATTCTGCTTGCCGTAAGATTTGCAACACAACCGTTGTCAAATTCTATTCTCGCATTTGCAATATCAGGAGTTTCGCTAACAACGGCAACTCCGCTTACGCTTACTTTTTTAATATTTGAATTTACAACGCTCAGAACAATATCAATATCATGAATCATTAAATCCAGTATCACCGAAACATCCGTACCGCGCGGATTAAACTGTGCCAGACGATGACTTTCAATAAACATCGGATTTGAACAATAAGGCTTTACGGCAATAAAAGCGGGATTAAATCTTTCGACATGGCCAACCTGCACTTTCACACCTGCTTCTTTTGTCAGCTTCACAAGTTCCTTTGCTTCTGCCAGAGTATGCGCCAAAGGCTTTTCAATAAATACATGTTTCGATTTTCTTAATGCCCTTGAAGTATATTCGAAATGCGAAATTGTAGGAGTAACAACATCAACCACGTCAACATCATTAAGGAGTTCATCAAATGAATCGTAACTTTTCAAATTCAATTCCCCCGAAACCTGCGCTGACCTTGCCTTGTCAATATCGTAAAATCCCGCAAGACTGAAACTTTCAATTTCCTTTATGCAGTTAATGTGAATTTCCCCGAGATGACCAACTCCTATTACTCCTATTTTTAACATCTTACATTTATAAAATTAAATATTCCACAAAGGTAAGTTTTTTATTTTTATTTTCGCATATCATTAAATCATTTTTCGGCTTTAAAATATTATGAATGATACTTATAGGCACAAAGGGCTCAGAAAAAAGCTGGTTGAAGAAATCAAACGCAAGGGTATTGACGACAAGGCAATATTAACGGCTATTGAAAAAATTCCGCGACATTTATTCATTGACTCATCGTTTCTGCAATTCGCATACCAGGATAATCCCTTTCCGATAGGGCACGGACAAACTATTTCCCAGCCATATACAGTTGCATTTCAAACATGGCTGCTAAAAGTTAAAAGGGGAGATAAAATAATGGAAGTAGGCACAGGCTCAGGATACCAGGCATGTGTTTTACTTGAACTAGGCGCAAAAGTTTTTACCGTTGAAAGAATAAAAGCATTGTTTGATAAAGTAAAAGTTTTTCTTCCCTCAATAGGTTATGAACCGCGTTTCTTTTTCGGCGATGGCTACCAGGGACTTCCTACTTTTGCCCCTTTCGATAAAATAATTGTTACTGCCGGCGCTCCATCTATTCCAACTGCTCTTATAAGACAACTTAAAGTAGGCGGTATTCTTGTAATTCCTGTCGGCAAAAACGATGTTCAGGTAATGACAAGTGTTACAAAAACTTCAGAAACAACCTACGAAACAAAAGAATGTGGAATGTTCAGATTTGTCCCGCTTTTGTACGATAAGGAAAAGTAGCAGAGAGCAGAGAGCAGAGAGCAAAGAGCAGAGAGCAAAGAGCAGAGAGCAAAGAGCAAATATCAAACAGAAAAAGACGCTGAATACTGATTACCGGTTACTGATTACTGATTACTGATCACCGGTTACTGGGGCTTCCGTTGTTTTCCTTCTTTTAAAATATTTTTTAACAAACTCAAGAATGTACTCCATAAAAAACTCAATAAAAATAATGTAGCTTAAAATTGCAATGAAATAAATATAGTGTTTAAAAACTATTGCGGAAACATACGACAGCAAAAGAACCAGCCAGAAGTTTATTCTGTTTATCACCTTACGCAGCAACCATTTCAACAAATTGTTTTTTACTTCTTTTTTCGTATAAACCCTTTTCTGATAAAAAGTAAAATATGAAATAAAAAAGTAAAACATAAAAATAAAAAACAAATATTTCAGGGATAAAATGTGTGAACCGTTTTGCAGAGCAACAATAGTATTCATAAGTATCAGCGGTCCGCTTATCATGCCGGCAATGGAATAATGCATGTCACCCCTCATGCCTTCAAAGTCGCCAATAATTACGATTTTATTTCCTGCAAATTGCTTTTGTTCAATTGCATTATTAAAAGATGTCTGATAATAACATAAGGTATCAAATGCCCCTAATGTATATCGTATGCGTGGAATGATTATGTTTACACAAAGCTTATTATTTACGGAAAAATAATTTCCTAAAAACATTTTTTTATGTTCAAGCTTAACTTTGTTCAGGTCTTCATATAAAAGAATCGGAATTTGCTTATGCATTTCGCCTAATGAATCAACATAACTCAGTTTATACTGGCAAAAATAATCATCATCGGGTTTAAAGTCATATTGCGATAAACCATACCTGCATTTAAAAATCGAATAACTGAAACTGTTATCCTCTTTGTTGTATTTGCATGGCATTATCAACCTGTGTTCATCATTCAGTTTTGTAATTATTTTTTCAAGACCGGCATCAACAGTGCTGTCAATTCTTTCATCGAAAATAAGGTCTAAAATTATATACTTTACATTTACCGAATCAAGGGTTATTAACAATTTTGTGAGAGATGCCCTGTCAACCATCACACGATTATCTATTTTTTTACCATCAACTTTAAAATCTTCAATATAATTATCATTAGCAGTATTTATAAGAAAGAAATCATCTCTGCAAATATTTTCATTTAAGCTGCTTTTAAATAAGCCATAAATATGTTTTTCGGAATCTAACAAGCCGTTGAAGAAACGAAAATTATAAAAAGAACTGTTTGAACTTAAACAAAAAACCGTAAAAAATATCAGTAAAAATGCGTGAAGCGCAGATATCAATATTCTGTAACGAATTTTATATAATGCCCTGAACATAAAATTAAGATTTTACCAGCTATTTAATAAATTCACTCTGCAACAATCTGTTTTTACAAGTAATCGGTAATCAGTAATAGGTAATCGGTTTCAAAATTATTTACAATATTGATATTTTTTATCTTCAATCCAAAGTATAACACTTTTATCACTTTTCAGATTATATTTACTCATCAGATAAGTTTTCGCAACAACATTTTCGAAAAGATGATTTGCAAAATCATCATTAGTCAACTCGCATAAATCAAGCGTTGTAATATAATCTTTCAGGAAAACAATTTTAACCGGCAAAGTGTACAGTCCTTGATTTATTTTTGTTGTTCCGTTTTTCTGATAATAAATTACAATAGAATCAACATTCATTGAATTAATAGTGTCTTCGAATAAATTCTTTTTGCTAAAAACAATTTTATTGCCAACAGAAATTTTGTTTTTAATAGTATCTTTCAAATAAATGTATCGAAAAAAAATACTTGCATTCTGAAGCGGCAAACTTTCATCATCAACATTAATAGTATCCGAATCGTCCAGCACCCAATAAATATTTTCAAAATAACTTTTAAAATTATCTCCATTCAGCTTATCCCCGCCTCTTGATGCGCACATTCGCGAAAGTGAGTTTTGCGGTTTAATTGATTCCGCCCTCCCTGTATTTAAATCCGTAACTCTTAATTCCTGGCAATTTTTGAAAACAACAAAATTTCCAAACTTCTTTAAATCGGGCAATGAATTTATTTCAAAAATATCATTTGGCTTGATTTTCTTATTTGTCTTTTTGAATACCACTTCACCATTTTCGGGCTTTATGTAGTTTACTTTTATCTTTCTGTTCTGACCAGATGAAATAAATACGACAAATAAAAATATGAGGGTTAAAATTTGTTTCATACATTACAAATTTACAAAAAATCTTTAAATTACTTCTTGCTCAAAGAGAATAAATCAGATAAAGCATAGGGCTTAGGGCTTAGGGCTCAGAGCGTAGCGCTTAGGGCTAAGAGTTTCCAACTGAATACTGAATACCGATTACCGGTTACTTTTTATTCAACAAGTCCAGGACAGCATTATTTGCATTAACAATCCCACCGGAAACGCTCATATTTTTAAGGTGTGATTTTTCTTTTCCCTTACCGGGAATAACAACTTTCTTTTTATAAGGAGTTGCTGTTTTTATAAGTAAATCTTTAACCTGAGAAGCCGTGAGTTCGGGAAAATAACTTCTTATCAATGCCGCAACACCTGCTGCCGATGGGCACGCCATGCTTGTTCCTGAATTACTTTCGTATTTGTTGTCAGGAATGCAGGAATAAACATCAACTCCGGGAGCAAAAATGTCAACATGTGTTTTGCCATAGTTTGAAAAAGATGCAATAATTTTTTTACCCGTTTTATATGAATTT
>JAQUPB010000200.1 GCA_029004185.1 Bacteroidales bacterium
ACAATTAAGCAATCCAATTCTGCTTGATCAATTTGTTTCATAATGTCAGCCAAAGATGTTTCTGGTGTTAGCTTAAAAATAAATACATCAAATGCTTCTTTTAATCGGAGAACAAACTTGTCAATCCATTGTGATTCTTCGTCAATGTATCCTATTTTATATTTATGAATGTTATTGTCCATTGTTGTTTTCTTTTCTTAGTGGTAAATAAATTCCAAGTTTAAAACCATTATTAATTTCTAAAATTTCAATGCCTCCTTTATAATCTTCGACAATTGTTTTTGCTAAATACATTCCTATTCCCGTTCCAATTTTATTTCCTCGTTTATCAACTTTTGATGTTTCAAAAGGAAGAAATATTTCTTCTGGTTGTTTATGGTAATCCTTTGACAGACCAGCACCTGTGTCAGCAAAATATATTTTCAAAAGTTTGCTGTCAATCTCATATGAAATTTCAACTTGCCTTATACGGTTATCCTTTCTTCTTTTAAAAGAATCGAGTGAATTGATAAGCAAGTTGTTAAACAAAGTATCAAAGTCAATTGCAAATGCCCTTAATTGTATTGGTAGTTCTAAGTTGTTTTGAATTATTAACTCAACCTTTCTTCGCTTCAATGCATTATCCCAATTCTCTTTAAAAGACTTAAAGTATTCAGCAATATCAAGATTTGTTCTTGTTCGTTTATCTTTTTTAAGGGCAGACAATGAATAATCAAGCCAATGCTTTATCTGAACATCCTGATCTCTCATGTGGTTCAGCATTGAAAAAGGGTTTTCCTCTGAAGGAAGTTTCTTAACCTCTTTTAAATTTAAATGTTTCTCTAAAACATTTTTCAAATCCTCAGTCCTTGAAACCAGCAGTGTTCTTAGGCTACGGAGCTCATGTGCAAATGAGGCAACTATTAATCCAATTCCGGATAAACTTCGCAGCAAACGAATTTCATTGTCTTTTCCTTCAATTTCCTCCTCTTGTGCTTGTAATCCTTGGGCTAAAGTAACTTCAGTTTCAGTTGGAGTATTTGTATCAGTAGTAATATTAACAGAACCGTTTTTATTTTGTTGTTCGTTTTTTTGCAGTTCTTCTAGAACCCTTTTCGCTTCTTCCGCTGCTTTTATCTTTGCATCCTCTTTGGTTTTATTTAGCAAGAAGAAAGAGTGCATAATAATATTTCTATCTCTTTCGAACTGACCAATGATTCCAAGTAAAATGGATTTAAATAGATCAAAAACTTCATTTTCCTGAATTCCTTCACGTCCTGATTTATCTTGAAAACTTAAATTAGTAATACGAGAAATATTTATTGTCCCGGATATCTGATTTGGTCTTATTCTATAACCACCTAATTTCTGACCAGCACCTCCTGGACTTTGGGCTTGCCTTTGACCAAGTTTTAACCAGTCCTGTCCATATTCTCCATAAGGACGAACTCGAAAATCATCTCTGAATATTTTTACACCGCCAAACTTTTTTAACCAAGCTTTTCTATTTGAGCTATCAAAATTTCTATAAGGATATTTTTGAGTGTCGGATTCATTCTTGTCATCACTTTTTGTATTTTTTAGAAAATAAAATGTGAAACCAAATTTTCCAATTTTGCTAAGCAAGTTGTTGTTGTCAATCTCACTTTGGCCTTTAACCAATTCGTTTAAAGAGATTGTATATTCAAATTGTTCATTTTTCATGGATTCAAAATCAAAAGGAGAACTTTTCATAACGGGCATTGAAAAAACCGCCATATAATCCTTCTCAATTTTTTTTAAATCCAATTCGTTTCTTTCAATGGATATTGTTACAGTTTTATTTTCATCGTCAAGATATTTAGCAGATAGCTTATAATCATAATCATCATAAAACGCCCCAGATAATTCTCCATATTCAGTTGGCGAACTTTTAGAAAATAATGCTATACTGAAAATAGGTTGTTCTTTTGGTGGAATAAGTATTTCTAAATTTTCAAAAAGCTTGTTTACTTCCTCTTCTGTCCATTCCTCTTTGATTTTTGATATTTTAATTATAGTTCCTTTAGAAAAATCAATATTATTATCAATTATAAAGTTCTCAAGTTGAGAAAAATTACCTGAAAGTTCTATGATTTTACTTTTGTAATCAAAAGCCGGAAGCATTTCCAAAGTAGCATTAACTTGAGAAATTGAAATTCCTTTTTGCTTAAAGTCATCCCAATTTACTTTCCAATAATTTCCATCTTTCCCAACTTTGGGCAAAGTAAACATCTCGGCAATTTCACCTAATCTGTCTAACGCAAATCTTCCAATTCCCTTAGCACCAGTTTTAACCCTGCCTGAACCAGTTTCAAACTCATACTCCTTATTATCCGTACCAATCATCATCCAATGATCACGAATTGTCTTTTCTGTCATACCGTCTCCATTATCAATAATAAAAAGTGAGTGATTAGCAATATCTTCATCAATATTGTCAAACAGAATAATTGAATTTTTAGCATCTGCATCATAACAATTTTTCACCAACTCAATAACAGCACCTTCGGCAGTTGAAAAGTTCTGCTGTCCGATTAATTGAGCTGTTCTTGCTGAAACTGAAAAAGGAATTAGAGCCATTTGTAGTTTTATTTAATGCTTACAAAGTTAATATTTTTTACCTTTTCTCCTTCTGAAATATTTATTATAATTTAATCAATAAATTTCCAAATATCCTCAATTAATAAATGATCAAAAGTTCTGATATGATCTTTTAAAATATCTTCTGTGAGCATATTGGGGCGAATATCACAATAGTAAACACCATCCAAAGGATTTAATTTTACAGTATATCCTTTAAAATGCCCCGGTAGAAAGGTTGCGTTTATTCCGTATTCATTTTCATTTCTTGTATTTTTTCTTTGAACATCATTGAGAAATATTGCTATGTGTGGAGTATCTTTTTCCGTCAATTTATTGTAAAGAAATTTATCAATGAAAATTTTATCAATACGGTCTTTGCTGGATGTTTTGATAGAACCAATGACTTTAATATCATTATTTTGTTCAATGATAAGGTCGTGCTGATAACTCATATCGAATAATCTTTGCCCGTCAACAATTACAGGAATTTGCATTACGCCAGCGTTGCATTTTATGCCAAGCTCGTTAATGATCAAACGAATGAATTGTTCAAATAAATCACCATTCAATTTCCTTGCTGTATTTGATTGACCTGCTGGTAAGGCATCTAATGCAGCGCCAACTGATTGTTGAATAGTGTATGTTGCATTATTAAGCAATTGACGCAACGAATTGTCATTTTTGTTAATTGTTTTGATGCCTTTTAATACTTTCAGAAATTCTTTAGATGCTTTTTCGAAAGTTTTGGCATCATACATCAAATTAGAGTTTATAGGCCTTGTAATTTGAAAATTACCTGACTTGTTATATTGATAAAACTGATAATGATTTTCATTCTGTGAAACAATAACAGCCTGAAGGTTTTCTTCAATAAAATGCAAATATTCATCACAAAATGCGATATATGCTTTCAGGCCTTTGAAATTGGTTTTATCTTTTGCCTTATTTACTAATTGTTTCAATGTCATCGTATAGAACTCCTTCTTTTTAAATTTTCAAAATCATATTTCAGCCATTTTTCAATAGGCCATTCTTCAACAGTTTCAATCCGTCTTGTTGCCCAGTCTAAATATTCAACTGATAAGTCGCATGCCATCCATTTTCTTTTTAATTGTTCAGAACAAACAGGTGTTGTACCGGAACCGCAAAATGGATCTAATACTATATCGCCTTCGTTTGAAGACGCTAAAATAATTTTTCTTAAAAGTTCTTCCGGTTTTTGGGTTGGATGTGGAGTTTTTTCGTGCATACCATTGCATGTTGTTGGTATTTCCAGAACGTCTTTAGGCTTTGCTCCAAGCGGGTTTGGCTCCCATATATGATCGCTGTTTTTCCCGTTTCCATATTGACTGGTTTCAGCTTGTGGATGGCTTGGATATTTCAAAGTATGCTCTCCATAAGGAATTCTGATGTCGTCAATATTAAGTTTAAAGTCTTTTGATTTCCTGAAATGAAGAATACTCTCGTGGCTTCGCCCCCAGTCATTGCCTAAATTTGCTTTGTTTTTATAATGCCAGATAATCCATCTACAGGATTTAAAAAATTTGGATGCCGGATGTTTCAGGTCAGCAAGAATTTCTGAGAAACCACAAATAAAAAGCGAACCATTTGGTTTTAGTACTCTTGCTGCTTGCTCAATCCATTGCATTGACCATTTTATATATTCTTCCTGATTTTCAAAATTGTCCCAATCAGCCTTTTTAATATTATATGGAGGATCAGCAAAAATCATATCAATGCTTTCATCTTTTAAAGATTTTAGCCAATCAATACTGTTGCCTGACCATAGTTCCCCATTAGGATGTTTATAAAACAAGGCCGGTATATTTCCAGAAAAAACATTATTCATTCTTTCTCCTTTCAGTTGAAGCTGTCCGAAGAAAGTAGGCAATTCTTTATTTCTGATTAATGAAGTTCTCATCTATTTTAAACTTTTAAAGTAAATAATTTTTTTTTCAGCAACTTTCAAAGTTTCAATCTCAGCATTTTCTTCAATTATCCGATAAGCAATCTGATCGCTTAAATATTCCCTTAATAAAAATTTTACATCCTGATTAAATATTTTCGCTATACCCGAAATAACTTCTTTAGTCGGTTGTCTTTCATTTCGTTCAATTTTTCCAAGCAGTGAAGGGTCAATATCTAATTGTGCAGCCACTTTTCTCAGAGGCAATTCTGCTTTTTCCCTCAATGCCCTGATGTATTCACCAAAGGAAATAATTTTATGTTTTATCATAATTTTTCAGGTCTGATTTTGTCTTAAAAATAGGACAAAAAATTAAAGGACAAAATATGTCTTTAATAAAATTATTAACATATTATAAAGTAAAGACAAATGTCGAATGACGAAGCTTCCCCCGAAATTTATTTACTGATGTTACGCAAAGAATTGACTTACTATATTTCCGCTGCATGAAACTACATCTTTTCAAATATGCTATACTGCTTGCAGCGTGAAAACTTTATACAACACGGCATTTTGCAAAAAAGCAAAATGCCGTGTTATATAAAATCAAAAATTATTTTTTTATAGT
>JAQUPB010000201.1 GCA_029004185.1 Bacteroidales bacterium
GGGAATTTCTGTTTTTGCCAAAACACCGATAAATGAACTGTTTGCCAAACAACAAATCAAACAAAATGTCAAAGAACAATTTAATTTATTTAGTTTCAATGAAATATTAACGCATCAGTAATAATTAATAATTTATTTTAATTTTTTCTTTTATTCCCCCTTTTAAAAGGGGGTCAGGGGGATTAATTCCCGCCTCTATTTCATCAATAGCAATATTAACAGTCCTTATAATATTAATAAAATCTTTTTCAATTTCCTCATCTTTAAATCTTAAAAATCTCAATCCTATTTTTTCAATTTCTTTTTGTCTTTCTTTATCTTTTTTATACTGAAATTTATGGATATATCCGTCAATTTCAATAATCAATTTTAATTTCTTACAATAGAAATCAACAATATAATTAAGGATAGGTTTTTGACGATTAAACTTATATCCTCTTACATTTCCCGCTCTAAGATATTTCCACATAAGAGCTTCCGATAAAGTTGATTCATTTCTCAATTGACGAGAAAAGAGCTTTAAATTTTTATTATATGGCAAATATGGTTTTGACATTCCATTATTATTCTTTTCTAATCCCCCTTACCCCCTTTCAAAAGGGGGAATCCTTCCAACCTTTACCCCCTGAAACTTTTCCAACCCTTACCCCATTAAAAAGGGGAACTTTCTCTTTCTCCCATACTCCTTTTATTATTTTAACTTCGTTTTTTTACTCATGAAAAATTTTTATAGCTTCGTTAATTTTCAAAATAATATTTCTTGTATTAACGCCTCTTGGGCAAACCAGCTGACATTTTCCGCAAAGCATGCATTTTTTTATTTCTTCTTTGAGATTTTCTATTTCCCCTACACGAATCATATTTGTGATCTTCCTTATATTGAAATCGGTGAAATTACCGGCGCTACATGTAGCGGTACATGCACCACAGATAAGACAAATGGCTATCGTGCTTTCCTCTTTTGCAACGTATTCAATAATCCGTCTGTCGGCATTATCAAAATCTATTTGCCTGTCCTTATTAATGGAAAAACCAAAATCAACCATATCGAATAATTATTTTTATTTCTTACTTTCTTAATTTATCATTTATTTATAAACTCTCTACTTTGCGTCGCATTATGCTTTTCAACAATTAATATTTCTTTTACTTGCGACGCTTTATACGTTAATATTTCTTACCCCGCGCTAAAGCACGGGGCTACCAACATTTAAACCCTACGGGTTTTATCACTTCTTACTTCGGTCTTCCGACTTCCATCTTCTGACTTCTTATTACTTACTACTGAATACTGACTACTGAATACTTTTTAATTATTAATTGTATTAATTCGACCTTCCACTTTATAGTTTTCGAGATAGCTCGCAACCATCACTGCCGCTGACCTTGCATCAACGAAAGTATTATTTATAGGTCGCGGTGCAACGCAGGTTCCCGCATAGAAAATACCGGGAACATTTGAATTTGAATTTGCCATGTGCTGATCGAGTGATTTCAGAAAACCGTTCACACCGAATTCTAATCCAAAAATTCTTCCTATATCCTTTGTTCCCTGAGATGGAACAATGCCAACCATAAGCACAAGCAAATCGACATTCATTTTTAGCGGTTTCCCGGCTAAAGTATCCTCAACTTTAACGACTAATGAATGGTCAATATTTTCGCATGCTTCGGAAAGTCGTCCTCTTATGAAATTAATTCCCCATTTTTCCTGTGCTTCTCTGTACAAGGCTTCAAAGTGCATTCCGAACATTCGCAAATCCATATAAAAACAATAAACTTCAACATCCGGCAGTTTTTCTTTTATTTCTATTGATTGTTTAACGGCAGTAACACAGCATACTTTTGAGCAATATATGTTTCCAACTTTTTCATCTCTCGAACCAACACAATGAACAAAGCCTATTCTTTTTGGCACTTTGCCTGATGGTGTTGTTAATGTTTTTCCGCTTGTAAATAATTCTTCCAATTCAGCAGAAGTTATAACATTATCATAAACACCATATCCATATTCTTCTTTCTGGCTTGCATTAAAAGTATCGTAACCGGTTGCGACCAAAACGGCATCTGCATTAAGTTTTTGACCGTTATTCAATTCAATTATATATTCGTTCCCATTCTTTTCTGCTTTTACCACTTCAGTATTCAACAAAACATTTACATCGGAAATTTTTATTCCGTCATTAAGGAAATTCACAACATCTTTTCCGAGTCTCATCGTAGGAAAGAGTTTTTCCCACTTTAATAAGTGGCCACCAAGTTGTGAATTCTTTTCAATAAGTGTAACATCATACCCCATTGATTTCAGATAGGTCGAGCCTTCCATTCCGGCAATCCCACCACCTATTACTACTACCTTTTTCATGGTTTTTAATTAATCTGTTTTCGTAATTATTTTAATTGTCTTCTTGTTTATTAGCAATTGAATAAATAATAATTAATAATTGGTGTAATGTCAAATTTAATACCTTCATTATTCATTATTAATTATTAATTCTCTTTTTTTGCTCTTATCATACCCCACTCCCATTTTATCAAGCACCGGTTCGCAATCCGTCTGATGCATCTGCAAACCCAGGTCCCATGGATCATAACCCAACACAAGTCCTGCAACCTCTTCATAAGTGAACACAGGAATGCCTTCACCGTTCTGCCCGTATGTTTTTCCTTCCATTTCTTTTATTGTATACTGCCATCGGTCGAGGAACATAGGACAACCGGGACAATTTGTAATTATCATATCAGGTTTATAAGGTTCCATTGAGTCGAATTTCTTTTTTGAACATGCAATGGAATAGCCTCTGTTTGCCTGAACCAGATACTGACGGAATCCGAATCCGCAGCAATGGCGGCGTTCGGGATAATCAATTATTTCACCGCCCCATTCCTCAATCATGCCTGTTAAAACATAAGGATACTCGGCGCCTCCCACTCCCTTGCTTGGAAACATTTTCGAATAGTGACATCCTATATGTTCAACTACCTTCAAGGATTCACCTGTATTTTTGTTTATTAATTTATGTTTTGCTTTTGCTGCAATTTCTTTGCGAAACTTAAAAATAACATCGCTTGCATGAGCAAGATTTTTTGGTATTTTAAATTCTCTGCCAGTGGCTTTTTTCAGATACTCACGGATTTTATTTTCCGTTTCAGGAAAATGATGCCATGTTTCAAGTATCTCCGTATATAAGCCGAATGAAGTAATACATGATGGAACCAGATTCTCATATCCCGATTCTGTCATTAAAGCAAACTGGCGTGCAACAACAGTCATTGCCGTATCGAAAGGAACAACATCTCCATGATAACCAATTCCCGTACATGTTGTATGGCAAGGATGTTCATAAACGTCTTTTTTTAATTCATCTCTGAGAATTTTCAAAAAGGCAGTTTCCGAACCGGGAAAGAAGTTTTGACGAACACAACTGCGAACATAAAAATATTTATCGTCAGCAATTTCTTTCTGGTAATCCTTCCAAATCGCCTTTTTTCCTTCAAGTTTCATATTGTAATTTCAAAAGATTATTTTTTTCATTATTAACCAGAGTCTATTTATAAACTCCGTGCTCTGCGTCGCATGATACATTTTAACAATTAATATTTTTTTCTTACGACGCTTAATCCGCTGATACTTCTTTACTCCGTGCTAAAGCACGGGGCTGTTAACATTTAAACCCTCACGGGTTTTTGTTTTCTTACTACTGAATACTGACTACTGAATACTTTTTCATTATTCATTCTCTATTGTGTTTTCCGTTATTTGTTTTGTAAACGTGCATGCAATAATCATTATCTATTCCGCTTTCTTTTAAATCAAGATTCATTTCTTTTGCTTTAATTTTCGACATTTCTTCAATTTTATCAAATCGCTTTTTGCCTCCTGTAACTTCAAATATCTTTCTTATTTCCTCCAATGATTCTTCTGGAATTTTTCGAAGTATGCCGGGCCCATCACCTTTGTAGTTTGCACCTAACCTATTAAATACTCCGCTCCAGTTATCCTGAATCCAATCCCACACAGGTCCCTGCTCGGGATGAAGAGATGTTCCGATACCTTCCAGATACAGGCAATATCCGTATTTCAAAATCCAGTCACCAACAGTTCTTTTGACAGCAAGTTGTTGTCTGCCCTTTTCTGATTCGATAAAATAACCAAGTTCTTGCGATAATGCACGCAATGCCATAATAATTAATCCGGGAGCATTTCCGCGAGGACAACGTGTTTTGCACGACATACATTCTCCGCAATACCAGATAGTATCTGATTTCAGAAGTTTTTCTATTTTTTCGTCATCTTTGGTTTGAACTATGTCGGCAATATTGCGCGGGTCGTAATTATAAAATTCGGAAGCGGCACATATTGCAGTGCATGTTCCGCAGTTGAAACACGCTTTTATTCCCTCAACAAACCTCACATCTTCAACTAATTTATCATAGAGCTTTCCCATTTCAATATTGTTTTACACAATGTCTATAAGTTTAGTCGACAAAAATATTATTAATTTTCACTTATGTAAAAATATTTTTTATTTTTTTTTTAACATTTTGTCAGTTGTTATTAGTGACACCAATTTTCAATGGTCGTGTATGTATTCCACATTCGCCACCGCATTTGCTTGTTCCTATCCAACGACCTGCTCTTTCATTTTCATCATTTGTAATGTTGGAACATGGGGCACAGCCAAGTGACCTGTAACCTTGTTTATATAAAGGGTTAACTTTTACTTCATACAAAGCCAGATATTGCCATATCTCCCGTTCTTTCCATATTAATATAGGATTTAATTTTACCAATCCCTTATCACGTTCCTCAACTTCCTTGAAATCGGTTCGTGTTCTGCCTTCAGTGCATCGCAAACCGGTTACCCAGCACGAAACATTCATTTCTTCAATTGCCTGTCGTGTAGGGATGACCTTTAACAAATCACAGCATTTGTCGGGTTCTGTCTTATAGAGATTATCAGCTATATCAACATCATTATTATGGAAAATTTTCAGCTCAGGATATTGCTCAACAGTAGT
>JAQUPB010000202.1 GCA_029004185.1 Bacteroidales bacterium
GCTAACAGCGGTTTGCAACAATGCGGGGTTTTGTGTAACTTGACAATGAAATAAATATTTTTAACTTTGTATCGGCTTGACAATTTTGTGCGATTAATCCCGCACTGTTTGCAAGCCGCGGAACGTTATGCACAAGCGCTAAAAAAATCATAGCAACAAGAACTTTTAAATTAATATTTAAACAAAATCGTAACTTGACTGAAATAAAAAACAAAATAATCCAACACACTTCCCTTCCTGAAATGTTTAAATTTTTACCCCCACGCTCTTTTCGCCTGCGGCGGTTTGCTATCTCACATTGCAGCACATTTGCAAGCCCCACATTCCTTCACAAAACCAAAGCTCGCAAATAAGCTGCAATTTTGCTTACGCACCGCTTTTTGATACTACAATTCTAATTTTGAACTGAAATATTTTCATGAAAACAAAAAGTTATATAGATTAAAAGATTTTAAGTTAAAGGTAATTTTTTAATGAAAATTCAAATTTAGCTTTTAAAACTTTGAATATTTCTCGCAGAGTTTAACGTGAAGTTTCGCAGAGCTTTGAACTGAAAATAGGAAACTATTTTAATAAACAAACTTCCTCACAACATATTCTTTTCTGTTAAATACGCGTAAGAAGTAAACTCCGCCTTTGGAAAGATTGTTAACCTTTACGTTTATGTCAATGTAACCTTGTGACGGTTTAAATAATTCAGAATAATATACTGCTCCCAGCACGTTGTATATTTCAACATATATATCTGCGCCCGACAAATTACTTATTACAGCTTTTATACTACTGCCGCTTAAATAGGGCTGGCTTACTTCTATTCCCGAAATATTGTTATTGCTGTTTGCATTTACTGATATAACATCGCTGTATTTATATGCTCCGTCAAAATCGGTTTGTTTTAAACGGTAATATACTATCCCTGACTGAGGATTATCATCTATTGCGGAATATTTTATTATGCTGTTGCTGTTGCCTGCTCCCTTCACTGTTGTTATTATTTCAAAATTTCTACCATCGGCTGAACGTTCGATAGTAAAATAATCGTTATTTATTTCTGCCGCTGTTGACCAGTAAAGATTCACTTTTTCATTTTCATAAACTCCGTTGAATGAAAGAAGTTCTATTGGCAGAGGATTTGTAGAACTATTGCTTACTGTCCATTGTGAAAAGTGGTCAAGGCTGTTCTGTTCAACATAATTATTTACATAATCTTTAATGCTTGAATTGCCCATCGAAATCCAGTTTGCTCCTCCATCGGTTGACCTGTAGAGGCAGAAGTTTGCTTCAGTTTGTCCGTTAAGTTCGTTATCAAAATAATTAAATCGTAATGTTGCGTTTAATCCAGAATTATTTGTTGGAGTGATATCGTAATATCTTAAAATACTTTGATTACCTAAACCTGTGCGTACAGCATGACCTCTTTTAATATTTGTTGAACCGAAATTTGCTGAACTTGTTATCACTGCTCCCAAATTACCCGGATTCAGAGAACTTGGAGCATTAATATTTTGTGTAATTTGAATATATCCTGAAGTGCCATATATGTAATTTGTATTAGTTTCGCCAACAATATTGCAGGTTGAACATAAGGTAATATTATAACCATTTAAATCAAAGGTTCCGCCGGTCATAGTTAAATTGTTGTTAATATTAATTCCACTTGTCAACGCTACTCCAAGAATATCATTTAACTCAATATTCCCAAAATTTCCTCCACTAATATGATGTTGCAATGACCCTCCCGACAATAATATTTTTCCAGCACCCGAATGAGTTGCATTATTTGTTATGTCTCCTTTAACAGTTAATGTATATCCTGCATCAGCAAGTGTTCCTGCCGAAATTGTCAGATTTCCATTTACAGTTATACCAGCACTTAGAGTTTTTGTACCCGAACCTGAAATTATAAGATGATGATATGCAACTGAAGGAACTTTTATTGTCTGGTCGCCGCCTCTGTTGTACGATACAGTGCTGGAAGAATTATCGGCAATCATTATTCCATTATTCATAGGTCGTGTCGCACTTCCCGATGAAGTATAACAAATAAGACCTCTGTTATCAAAAGTAGAACCGGAAGCCGAACCGTTAAGTGAATTATTAAAAGTCAAACCAGTAACTGCATTGGTGTTATCATTTGTTACAGTTATTGCACCGTATATAGAAACAGGTCCGTCAAAAGTGATGGCACTTGAGCCGGATATGCTTTGGCTGTTTGTGTTGAACTCGTACGTTCCTGTACCTGAGGTAAAAGTTGCTCCATCATGCTGCAGTCCTCCTCGAAATTCTGGTGTTTCAGCAACAGTAAAATTCCATACTCCTCCTGAATATATTATTACTTTTCCGACAAATCTGTCTGTTCCGGTAGTGCTGGTTTCAGTGAGTGTTCCATATACTGATGTTGTTCCATTTACAGTCCAGTTTTCAGTGTATAAATCAAGAGTTCCGCCAACATCAATATAAAGGTTATTATTAACTGTAACCGCATTTCCCGGGCTTTTTGTTCCTGTACCGCTGATTTTTAAGATATCATAAGTAGAACTTAAAACAGTTTGTGCACCTCCGTTGTATTCAACTGTATTTGTGCTGACAGTTGCAGTAAGAGTTACCTGAAGCACCGAAGAAGCAACATATATGTATGCTCCGCTTATGCCTTGCGATAAAGTACCCCATCCGCCCAATGTACCGCTAACTATAAGAGTATAGTTATTAGTAAAAGTATTGGTTATTGATAATGCAGTAGCTACAGTGAGGGTGGGTATTTTATTTGTCCTCGTTCCGCTTGTTGTAAGCGATGGAATTGAAAGCGATGCTATTGTACCGTTAATTTCCTTGGCTGTTCCGCTTAATGTATAAACACCTGTACCGGCAGTAAATGTTGCCCCTGAATTAACCGTAAGGTTTCCGGCTATTGTTATTGCCGAATTGCCTGAATTATTCCATGTTCCGTTAACAGTGACATCTCCGGTAAAAGTTTTTGTTCCTGTAGAGTTGTTAATTTCCAGTGTACCGGTAATAGTTGAAGCTCCGCCAATATTAATAGTGCCTTGCCCGATAGTAGAAGTGCCTGCATTAACCGTTAAGGTATAAGTTCCGGAAACAGTAACTATGCCTGTTGCGGAACCGTTGATGCTTGAGCCAGAATTTAAAGTAAGGTTGTTATTTATGGTAAAAGTTTCGGCTGCAGTGTAATATATTGAACCCGTAACAGAAACGGGACCGTTAAAAGTATTTGTACCGCTTGTACTGTTATCGGAAAGTGTTCCCAGAATTGTTGTAGTTCCTGTTACTGTAATATTGGTTGTTCCAAGCTCAAGTGTTCCGGCATTTATATCCAAAGCGCCATTAACTGTGGTGGCAGCATCAGTGGTTTTTGTGCCAGAGCCTGAAACTTTTAAATTATAATATGCCGATGCTCCGCGTATTGTTTGATCGCCACTGCGGTCATATTCAACAGTGGTGGAAGTAGAATTAAAAGTTAAAGTACTTGTTCCGGCGCCCAAACTGAATGTTGTGGCACCGCCGAGTTTGAGTGTTCCGTTCATACTTCCTGTGTTCATATTAAATGTACTTGTACTACTTGCGGCACACGAGGTAGTTAAAGTACCGTCAATATCCAGTGTTCCGGTACTGAAGAAAAATGTACCATCGTTATTTCTGCCACCATTCCTGCTGGCGTAAATTGTAAAATTACCGGAAACATTAAAGGCAGTAAGAGTTGATGTCATTTGTGTTGTGTAACTTGTACCCGAAGGAGTAACTGCATTGCCAACATTAACAGATGCGCAATTTATAGTGCCTGCCCCGCTTATTGTACAAGCTCTGTTTGATGAATTTATAGCTTCAAGAGTAACGGAAGTGGTAACAGTAAGAATCACACCTCCGTTCACGGTAAGAGTGCCTGAAGTGCTTTTGAATGCCATTGAATTGCAGGTTCTGTCTCCGTCAACGGTAAGAGTGAATCCTGCGCCAACAACAATATCATCGGTAGTTGCAGGAATTGTGCCGCCTGGCCACGGAGCATTGGGAGTAGTGGAACTCCAGTTGCCGCTTCCTGTTGTTGTAACTGTTGCTGCATAAACATTAAAAGACAATGCCACCCAAAGCAGAAACAGGACAACAAGTTTTACGCGATTTGCTATTAACTTCATTTATTAAAACTACTATTCAGTTTATCTTACGTTCGTTAAATTATTTTAGTTGTTTATGTTAAACTAATATGTTATTGCACAAATTTAGCAATCAAAAATATTAATTGCCAAAAATCCGGATATTATAATTATACTAGTTTTATTAAATTTATTTATATACATTAAATATTTTATTGACTTATTAATCACATCAGTTAATATAAAAATTGGTGCAAAGATACAAAATTCTACCCCCCCGAATGCAAGTTTTTCGTCGAAAATATCTTATTTTTTATCTTATTAAACATGTTTTTAGTATATAAAATATTAGTAAAAAGTACTATTGATTGTTAGTAATTAGTTTAATGTTTAGTTGTCAATTGCCCATTAGTTTCTACGTAAATATATAATAAAAAAAAACAAATATTTATACTTTCAGAATTAAAAATATTTGGGCATTCCACCAATTGCCCCGCACAACCTAACGCAAATTGGTGTCGGGTTATCCGCTCCAATCTTTTGCTCATTCTTCGCAAAAGTATTTCCGCTTCTCCCCCTAATGCACGCTTCATATTGTCTTTACTGCATATTTCAAGAAAAACGCCTTTTCTTAAAAAACCCTACCGTTAACTTAATAAAATATACCGTTTGCTTAATAATTCTTGACTTATTATTATTAAAACATTAAATTTAATACCATAATAATACAATAAACTAAAATATACTTACGTTTTAACAATAAACAGCAAGCAAACATTAAAAAATTAAATCCCTTCTATGAAAAACTCCTACCAATTAACGCTCTCTGAATAACGGGAGCAATTTATTAATGTTCTAAATTTCTTGAGTTATGAATACTGTTTTTGAAACAGGACAT
>JAQUPB010000203.1 GCA_029004185.1 Bacteroidales bacterium
ATCAAATTTTCAAATTTTCAAATTATTTTTTTATTGAAAAAACCTCTTTCCCGTCAACAAAAGTTTTCAAAGGTTTTATTTCAAAAAGTTTATTTTCATCTGAAGTCATAAGGTCGTTATCGAGAATTACAAAATTCGCAACCTTGCCGGCTTCAATGCTTCCGTTTTCATTTTCTTCAAAAAAAGATTTTGCCGCCCATATTGTCATTGACTTCAGAGCATCTTCGCGTGTTATTGCATTTTCTTTCTGAAAGCCTCCTTCGGGAAACCCTTTCTGGTCTTTTCTTGCAACAGCCGCATAAAAAGTGAACATCGGATTTATTTTTTCTACAGGAGCATCTGTTCCGTTCGGAATCCAGCCGTTTTGCAACATTAAATCCTTAAAACGGTATGCAAATTTTACCCTTTCATTTCCCAGTCTGTCTTTTGCCCAGTACATATCTGATGTGGCATGAGTTGCCTGAACCGAAGGAACAACTGAATATTTTTTAAACAATGGCAAATCAACATCATCAACAATTTGCGAATGTTCGATGCGCCAGCGTTTGTCGTTCGTGCCTTTTAAAATTTCACCATAAACATTTAACATAACAGAAACTCCTGAATCGCCTATTGCATGAGTGTTTACCTGATATCCATATTTATTTGCAAGGTTGCAGTATTTTTTTAGTTCTTCAATTTTTGTAACTAAGATTCCTCTTGCAGTCTGTTCATCGGAATACGGTTTTTTAAGTAATGCGCCCCTTGAACCCAAAGCACCATCAACATATAACTTAATTGAACGTACATTTAATTTATCGGTTTTATATATACCCTTTTCTACATATGTTTTCATGTTTTCTTCCGTAGGCTGAAGCATTGCATAATATCCCAAACTAAATGTTTTTGCTTTCTGAAGCGAATCAATTAAATCAATTTCCATTTTACTGACGCCCGCATCACTCACTGAAGTCAGCCCCACAGCAAAACAATTATTCTGCGCCTGAACAAGAAGTTTTATCATTTGTTTCTTAGATGGAGGAGGAACACTGCTTTTAATCATTCCTGCAGTATTTTCGCGGAAAATGCCTGTCAATTCCTTATTCTCATATATTGCTTCACCTTCGGGAAATTTTGAATTTTTATTAATTTTCAATCTTTTCATTGTTTCTGAATTCACCCATACGGCGTGTCCGTCAACTCTTGTGAGAACTACAGGCACATCGGGAAAAACCGAATCAAGAACTTGTTTTGCAGGAAAATTTTTGTTCTTCCATTTGTTCTGGTCCCAGCCTCTTCCTACAATCCACAAATCAGGAAATTTCTTATGATGTTCTTTAAGGGTTTTTATTATTTCTTCAACAGAATTTGTTCCTGTAAGATCTGCATTTTGCAGGTTCATTGCATAACTGAAAAAATGGCAATGAGCATCAATCAATCCCGGAACTATTGTCTTTCCCTGCGCATCAATAACACTATCTGCTTCATATTTTTTTTCTATTTCCGAATTAGTTCCTATTGCAATAAATTTTCCGTCTTTTATCGCAAAACTTTCGGCAGTGCTGAAATTATTATCAACCTTATAAACTTTTGCATTACGGACAATCAGATCTGCTTTTTCTTTTCCGCTTCTGCATGAATACAGGAGGGAAATCATAATGCAGAAATAAAATAACAAAGATTTCTTTTTAGTCATAAAAAATAAATTTTAATAAAATAAAAAAAGCTACAGATTATTCGCAAATTTAATTTTTTTTAAGGAGCTTATGAAATCGCTTCGCTTTGTTCACAGATTATAAAATTAACAAAATTTCATTATTTCTATAAAATATTATATCTTTATGTATTGATTAACCAAAACCCAACTATTACAATGATAAAAAATATTTTCATAATAATTCTGATACTGCTTTCGGAATTTTCTTTTTCGCAGGATACGGTTGCAAAATGGACATTTTCGCAACCGAGTCCGAGTGTTAACAATGATGGCGGCTCTGCCGACAATAAGCTCAAGAAGCTTGCCTCAAGCACCACTGGAGGAAGTATTTATTTTGTAAACGGGCTCACCACCAGTGCCGCAGCTGTTGACGGATGGATTGATCCCGTGAGTTATACATATTGGTATGTTGAATTTTCAACTATGGGATATGAAAACTTATATGTGTTTTCAAAACTAAGTTCCGACCCGCTACATCCCGGTCCGAAGGATTTTATTGTAAAATATAAAGTCGGTGCATGCGGTCCGTGGACCGATATTGCCAATGACTCCTTATTATATACTCCCCTAACTGTTGCTGCCGACTGGACGACAGGTGTTGTAGATTCGTTAAATCTTCCTTCCGGCTGTGATAATATCGGACTTGTTTACGTCGGATGGTTCACAAACTCCGACACAGCCACCGACGGCTCTGTTCTTCTATCTACGGGAGTTTCAATAATTGACGATATTTTTATAACAGGAACTGCCAACGGTTACGGTGTAAAAAATATTGAAACCAATAAAAAATGCAGTATTTATCCCAACCCTACAGATGGAAAAGTAAGAATCATTTCAAATTCGGAAATTACGAAAACCGAAATTTATGATATGTTAGGAAATACAGTATTTACAGATATCACAAACACTAAAGAATTCGATTTATCCGTATTAACAAAAGGGATTTATTTTGCCAAGGTTTTTCTAAAAAACGATAAAGTCCTGATTGATAAAATTATTTTAAAATAGAGTTGATCGTTTTTGGTTTTGACAATTCTTAACTGATTTTACTAACTTTAAACTTCAAACCTTAAACTTTAAACTATTTTTCATTTCCAAAACCCTCCTCACGCTTCCGTATTTTAAAAGAAGTTCTTTTGCTTTATTATGCGATATTTTCAATTCCGATTTTATAATTCCCGCACCTCTTTCAACAAGCTTTTTATTTTTAAGCTGCATATCCACCATCTTATTTCCCTTTATTTTGTTTAGTTTAATCATCACGCATGAAGAAATCATATTTAAAATCATTTTCTGAGCTGTACCGCTTTTCATCCTGCTGCTGCCTGTTATAAATTCAGGTCCAACAACTACTTCAACAGGGTAATGCGATTCAAGGGCAAGCGGTGAATTTTTATTTGACGTGATGCAGCCTGTCATAATTTTATTCTGATGACATTTTAATATTGCACCCACAACGTAAGGCGTGGTTCCCGATGCAGAAATACCGATTACGAAATCCTTTTTATTAATATTATATTTTTTCAGAGCCTTCCATCCTGCTTCAAAATCATCTTCAGCGCCTTCAACTGCATTTCTTATTGCCTTATCGCTGCCGGCAATAATACCAATTACAAGATTATTTTTTACACCAAAAGTAGGAGGACATTCCGAAGCATCAACAATGCCAAGCCGCCCGCTTGTTCCTGAACCCATATAAAATAAGCGTCCTCGGTTTTTTATTTTTTTCAATACCTGATTTGTCAATACTTTTATACGCGGTAAAACTTTTTCTATTGAATAAGCAACAATTTTATCTTCTGCATTTATTTTTTTCAGAATTTCATCAACACTCATCTTTTCAAGATTATCATAATGGGAATCCTTTTCTGTAATATATTTCATATATATCAGTTATTAGTAAAAATATGTTTTCACAAAAATAAAGAAAGTATTTTTATTATTTAGTTTGCTTAATTCAAATTGAAATAAATCGTTAAAACGATTCTTTTAAATCAACCGGTTATCGTAGCCCACGACTTAAGTCGTGGGCTACGATAAATAAATGAGTTTAAAACTATTTCAATAGTTTACTTTTCAATAATCAGAAAGCTTAAATTTTTATTATTTTAGCATAAATTATCGCTGTTATTTTGAGAAAGAGACTTTTCATAATTTCTTTTATATTTTCTGTATTTGCATTTTACAACTGCAAATCGCAGCAGTTAAGCAATTTCAGAACTTCAAACATTATCGCCTCTAAAGATACAATTCAAATTGATACGTTAAGCATTGTTCCCAATACTGTTTTTTTATTTGACAGTGCAGGCAATGCTGTTGACACCTCATTATATAAAATTGATTATCCTAACTCGAAAATTATTTTTAATTCAAAATTCAAAATTCAAAATTCAAAATTCAAAATCTCATACAGGGTTTTTCCTTATTTATTTACAAAGCCCTATTTTCATAAGAATCCCCAGAAAATTCAAAGCGACAAAAAAGGTTATTACAATGAGCTTTCTTTTTCAAGTGAAAAAAGTTCCACTGATGACATTTTCAAAACCGGTGCATTAAATAAAAACGGCAGTATTTCACGTGGAGTTTCATTCGGCAACAATCAGGATGTTGTCGTAAATTCAAATCTTAATATGCAATTATCGGGAAAATTAAGTGAAAATATCGATATTGTAGCTGCCATTTCGGATAATAATATTCCGATACAGCCCGAAGGAAACACACAACAATTGCAAGAATTCGACAAGGTATTTATTGAACTCTCGAATGAAAATTTTAAATTGACTGCCGGTGATTTTGAAATGAAACGACCTGAAAGTTATTTTATGAACTTCAATAAAAAAGTGCAGGGATTGAGTTTTGGCACAAACAATAATTTATCGAAAAACAAAAAAGACTCTCCGCTTAATTTAAAAACATTTGCTTCAGCCGCCGTTTCAAAAGGCAAATACGCACGAAATTCATTCAACGGAATTGAAAGGAACCAGGGTCCCTATAAGCTAAAAGGCGCTAATAACGAGCTTTTCATTGTCGTGCTTTCGGGCACTGAAAAGGTTTATATTGACGGTGTCCTGATAAAAAGAGGTCAGGAATTCGATTATATTATTGATTACAATACCGCAGAAATTATTTTCACACCAAAACAACTAATCACCAAAGACAGCAGGATTTTGGTTGAATTCGAATATTCCGACAAAA
>JAQUPB010000204.1 GCA_029004185.1 Bacteroidales bacterium
TTAGTCCCACAATTTCAACAACGTATGTGGTTACAGGTACAGGAGCGAACGGCTGCACAAAAACAATTGAAGTTTCAGTTGTTGTAAAACCGCTGCCAAATATTTTAGCGCCCGAAGACAGTACTATCTGCCAGGGAGTATCGATAGATATTTGTGCAAGCGGAGGAAGTGATTATACATGGAGCAACAGCTTTACAGGAAACTGCATTAATATTTCCCCAACGCTTACTACAACATATACAGTCACTGGAGCAGATGGAAACGGATGTGAAAATTCCGACACGATAATAGTGATAGTTGACATTTGCAGTGGCATTGCTGATATGGAAAGTTCATATTTGCGCGTATATCCTAATCCAACATCAAACAACATAACAATAGAGATACCTCAAACTTCAAGAGGAAGCATATTATCGGTTTATGACATATCAGGTAAACAAATAATGCAGAAACAACTTAAAGAAACACGAACGAACCTTGATGTGCGCGGCTTGCCAAACGGAATGTATTTCCTGAAACTAGTAAATGCGAAAGGTGTTAACGTAATAAAATTCGTGAAGGAAGATTAAACTTTATTATTCGCAAAAACTAAAACCATCAGGATAAAATATGCTTGATGGTTTTTATTTTCACCGCAGAGGCTCAGAGGCGCAAAGAATAAAATCAATACAACTTTGAGATCAGATTATGAGTTTAGAACTTCACACTTAATGCAAACAATTAAGAAAAATATTATCTTTGTTTTATTCAAAAAAACTGAATTATTATGAAATATCCATGCAAACAATTCGCCAGATGGCGGACACAAACCGTAAATGATTAAAAACTTAGTGCGGATTTCAACAAGGTGCGGCATGGATATTCACGAGCAGGTTATTCAATGGGCTTTTGCGGGAGCAAGTTTTAATGCCGACATTCATCGTCGGTATAACAAAAAAAGTAAAAACATTTTACTCAATTAGCAAAGAGAATATTAAAGTGTAAATAATCACTAAAATTTAAAGAGATGAAAAAATCACTTGTATTGTTTTTTATAATTTTCGTTTCGTGTCTTGCCGGCAAAGCACAAACTGAAAGACTGATTTCTTTACAAAAAGGAACTGTCCTTGTTTATGAAGTGAATAAAAACAATCAGACCTACCCTCTCACGATAACAATAGAAAGCATTGAACCGGACATTGTTTTCAGCTTTAATTCAGAAGGCACTGAAAAAAAATCCGGCAACATAACAATAAATAAAAAAGCATTGCTTGCCTCCGGCAGACTGGTCTTTGATTTCAGCCAGTCGAAATTAATCCTGAGTGATGCCACATGCCTTTTTTTCAGTAAGATTTTCTACAATAAGATAGACAGCATTGCCGAACAAATCTATACACAACAAAACGAATCGGCAGAAAGTTCAACTTTTACCATCAAACTTGATAATAACAACTTACCTGTTATACTTGGCGGTGTTTCAAAAGAAGTAGAAGAAATTAATGTAAATGGCAAAGAAGCAAAACTTTTTACTTATTCCATAAATAATGTTAAGGATCCGAGAGGCAATCCTGTCGAATTTGGCACGTCTTATATTTTCAGGATTGTCCGCAATTCTGTGTTTCCGATTATCTCTTATGCAAATATGGTTACTTATGAATTAGTCCTAAAGGAAGTGAAAAACATACAATGGCTAAGATACAACTATGCAAAAAATGAATACGAACCGGTCAAGGATGATGAAATCGATGATTAGTATCATGTTGTAAAAATTCTGTTTTTGTATGATATTTCGGACATTTTGCATGATATCTCAGACATTTTGTATGAAATGTCATACAAAATAAAATAAAAAAAAATTCCTTCCGGTTCGCAAGAGCTCATTTTCTCACAAAATGCTCCATTTGTGCAGGTATTTCAATTGATATTTCAACAATGCCGCTGCACGTTCCTTTTTCATACCAGGGTTTTTGAATTATCATTTTCCTCACACCATTTTTCTCAATGGTATATACGTTCGATTTTTCAGAAACAATCATTTCCTTGAGTTTTGAACGGGCAGGCTCAGGGTGGCAGTCGAAAAGGTTTGTTCCTATTAATTTTGCTCCGCCATATTTTTCAAATGTATCAATTGATTTTTTGTTCATCTCTATAATAGTGCCTTCACTATCGCATACCGTAATGGAAGCATCAAATTCGTTTGTCCAATTTGGTTCAGCCATAAAATTACATTTAAATTTTGTGCAAATTTACAAATATAGAACGAAACAATAATTCCAATAAATTTATTTAATCTGAACTACCAAATTGGCACCTCAAAAATAATAATCGCAAAAAATTTTGTGTTCGTATTCCAAATTATTCTTTCCCTGTGAATCTCTGCGTAAACTCTGTGGTTCTCTGTGTAATAAAAAATTACACGGAGTTGCGCAGAGAAGTCACAGAGTTACACAGAGATTCAATATTTACGCACAAAGCAAAGTCCCCTTCAGGGGATTTAGGGGTTAATTCCTAATAATTGAAATAAATCAAATAAATTTATTTAATTTTACCTTTATAAAGTAAACAATGAAACTCACAAAATACATAATCACATTGCTTCTGATACTATTTGTATTCGGTTGCATGAAAGACGACAAACTGGCTTTTTATCAGTCATCATACACAGGAAACCAACTGCGTATTGACGGATTTTACTACCAGCAATGCGATAAAGATTATTGTACAATTTATTGCTTTTACAGAAACGGCGTTTTGCTGTATCTCGGCAATTATTTTACACCGGACGAATTAACCAATCTTAAAAGCACAATCATTGACGGCAGTTTTTACAACAGCGTAAAAGACAAGAAAGACAACTGGGGTTCGTTTAAAATCACAAACAGCAACATCGAATTTCAGAAGTGGGAGTCTGCCACAAAAAAACATTATACTGCTTATGATTACTCCGGCGACATAATTAACGACACCACATTTACAATTACCCGTTATATGAGAGTCAACAAAACAGGCATGACCAAAGTAGAGCAGACATACGTCTTCATGAAGTTCAGCCCCAAACCCGACAGCACCAATAGTTTTGTGAAATAGAAAAATACATTAAAAGCAATAACAATTAATTTAGGATTTAGGATTTGGAATTTGGGATTTAGGAATTTAGATTTAGGAATTAGGATTTAAATCGTTGAGCTTAGTGATTACATTTTTTACTGACTACTGACTACTGACTACTGACTACCGGTCACTTCATTTCCATCAGCACCTTTGCATTTTCAATAGCGGCAGTGGTGATATCTTTGCCACTGAGCATTTTTGCTATTTCCTCAACTCTTTGTTTTTCGTTTAATTTCCTGATTTGCGTTTTCGTTGTATTGCCGTCAGTTTCTTTATAAACGATGTAATGAACATTTGCTTTGCTTGCTATCTGTGGCAGATGAGTAATGGATATAACCTGCATAGCAGAAGTCATTTTTTTCATAATTGCGCCAACTTTGTCGGCAACATTGCCCGAAACACCCTGGTCAACTTCATCAAAAATTATTGTCGGCAGTAAAGTTCTCTGAGAAATAAGTGATTTAATGGCAAGCATCAGTCGTGACATTTCGCCGCCCGAAGCCACTTTCGACAACTCTTTCGGTTCGCTTCCCTTGTTTGCCGAAAATAAAAAGTTAATGCGGTCAATTCCGTTTTCATTAAATTCTCCGGATAATAAATTTTTAATTTCAATAACTGCATCCGGCATTCCAAGCATTACTAAAATTGCTTCAAGCTGGCTCCGGATTTTTGTAAACGATGAATTTCTTTTTTCGGAAATTGCTTTTGCCGATTGGAGCAATTCATCTTTCTGTAAATTTATTTTTTCTTCAAGTTTTCTGATTTCATCTTCGAGAGAAGTAACGTGAAGAAGCTTGTCGTTCAGTAAATCCTTAATACCAAGCAATCCCTCAATATTCTGAACTTTGTGTTTTTGCTGTAAATGATAAATAACATCGAGACGTTGTGAAATTTCTTCTATTCTTTCAGGGTTTGATGCAACTTTACTCTCAATGTTTTCAATATCTCTCGACAACTCTTTAAGTTCAATGTTTACATTGTTTATTCTTTCGTGTATTTCATTTACTTCCGGAAAATATTTAACTATTTGCGCGAGGAGTTCGCGTATTCCGGCAATTTTAATCAAAACATTATTTTCCGAATCATTCAGTATTAATGAAGCCTTCGAAAGGTTCGACTTTATTTCTTCCGAATGAGTTAATGCTTCGGCTTCCTTTTCGAGTTCTTCCTGTTCGTGGAGTTTAAGGTTTGAAGTTTCGAGTTCGTTAAACAAAAACTGATTGTAATCCAAATCGGCTTTTGCCTGTTTTTCTTTTTCAACAGATTCGTTATACTGCTGCAGGAGCTGTTTATATTGCTTATACCTTGTTCTGTAATTATTTACGCTCGTATTATTTTTTGCAAAGCTGTCAATAAAATCAAGCTGGAACTGCGAGTCGGTAATTGTCAATGTTTCGTGCTGTGAATGAATGTCTATAAGATGTTGGGTTAAATCTTTTATCTGGGAGAGAGAAACGGGAGTATCATTAATAAAAGCCCTTGACTTTCCTGCAGGATTCACTTCACGGCGTATCACCGTCAAATCGTCGTAATCGAGATTATTTTGTTCGAAAAAACTTTTTACAGGGTAATCTTCAATTTTAAAAGTTCCCTCAACAATACATTTTTTTGTTTTATCGTGCAATGCCTGTATGTCGGCTCTTTGTCCAAGTATCAATGACAAAGCTCCTATTAATATTGATTTGCCGGCACCTGTTTCACCTGTAATTATGGTAAGCCCTTCCGAAAAATCTATATCCAGTTTATCTATCAGCGCATAATTTTCAACAGAAAGATGCTTTA
>JAQUPB010000205.1 GCA_029004185.1 Bacteroidales bacterium
CGGCAATACGGGATGCGGATGCGAACCAAAAGAGCTTACTACAACTCCTTTTTCCGACGGCCATGGCAGACTTCCCTTGTTGTTTTGGAAATCGTTTGAAATAATCTGCTCTTCCGGAGTTAACTCATATATAGATACAACTTTTTTATCTTCTTTTGTTGTGACTTTTTTTACCTTTTTCGTTGCAGTTGATTTTCTGATTTCTTCGGAAATAATCATCTCAATTGCCTGTTGAAGTTTCTTGGCTGCCTTTTCCTTTTCTTTTAATGTCTTTACAAGTTCCTTTTCTTTTGCTTTGAGCTTTTTTATCGCAAGATTTTTTTCTTGTTTTTCCTTTGATAATTCTTCTTTTTCAGTTTCTTTATCTTTAAGTACTGTTTCTTTACTGTTTTTTTTCTCTTTCAGCTCCGAAACTTTTTCGGAAAGTTTCATTTCGGTTTTTATGATCATCTCGGCTTGCTCTTTTCGGTATTGACTGTATTGCTGCATGTATTTAAGCCGCTTGTATGCCTGGTTAAAGTCTTTTGCCGAGAAAAGGAAAAGCAGAATATTATATGAACTTCTGTTTTTATAAGCATAATAAATCATTTGGGCATATTCATTTTTTAGTCCCTGGAGTTGTTGTTCCAGGTTTTGTATTATTGATGAAGTGCTTAATATTTTGTTATCCAAACCTGTAATGTCTTCACTGAGGGCATCAATTAATTCTTCGCGCATGCTTATTTTATTATTAAGAATCATCAGCTGGCTGAGCGAAATCTGCTTGTTCTTTTTTGTTTCCTTGAGAAGCTTGTTTGTGTATTCAATGTCTTTTTCGATTTTACTTTTGTCTTTCTGCAGTTTGTCTTTGTTTTGTGAGAAAGATAAGTTTATGGCATTTGGTAAGAACAATAAACAAATCAGGACCAGTATAAAACCAATTCTTATTTTGTTATGATTTACCATAATGAAGCTATTTTATTATTTTATTAAAGCTATTGGGAATATTGAATGGAAATGTTTGCGGTTCATCAACAACAAATTTCGTAAAATTTACTTTTACATTTATTTTTTTCTCGGCATTAATATTAAAATTTATTTTAAACGGGAAAAGCTGCCCGCCAACATCTCTGAAATCCGAATATTCCACCTCAAGCTTTCTTCCCTGCTTGAATTCATTCACAAAATGCTTGATGATTTTATAAGTTTCGGGATCGAGCCATATGTCTTCAATAAACAACCTTGCAGGGTCAGTATCTGTTTTTGATTTTTTTAGTTTGCGCCTGCCGACAGTCCATAACAAATAATTATCTTTATATATCGATGATTTGAATTTATCGTTTTCATAATATCTGAAGTCGTTGCCTGTAAGGAACGACTGAAGCATGTCAAAATCAAGGTCGGTATTAAACAACTGGTTAAGGTATTTGAAATCACCGGTAAAATATTTTGATTCCAGTCGGTTAATTAATTTCACCGAGTCATTGGAAATTAAAATCCGCGCAATTTCAATTCCCATTGCCGGCGACAGAGAGAACCAGATAATACTGTCGCAGCGTATCTTTACATTACCGTTGAAGGATATTTCTTTTTTATCAATTGTTGCAGAAGCATTAAATTTTGCATTTATCCATTTATATTTAAAAAGATTGTTTTGTAATTTATTAAATAAAAATACGGTGGGATCTTCAATAGGTTTGGCTTTAGCAGTATCGGCAGCAGTTACTTCTTTTTTCTTGCTCTTTACGGCATTCTTCGAAGTGTGGCATGAAAGAATATGCAAGCCAATAATTATTATACAAAAGATTTTTATTAATTTAGTCATAACTTCAACCTTACTCTTCAATTAATTTTTTTTCCTGTATTTTTTTATCAAGCAAATCGGAACCTTTTCCTTTTGATTTTGCTTTATTCCAATACTCCAGTGATTTCTCTATTTCACCGAGTTTATATAAAATGTCTCCATAATGTTCCAGTATCACAGAGTCGTTATTGCCATCATGATTCATGGCTTTTTCAATCCATTTTTTTGCTTCGCTGTAGTTTTGTCTTTTATATAAAACCCAGCCATAAGTATCTTCATAAGCCGAATTATCGGGACTCAGATTATTTGCTTTTTTCGCCATCTCCTCCGCTTTTTCAAGATCTTTATTTCTTAAAACAAGAAAGTAACTGTAATTATTAAGTGCCGTGGCATTTTTGGAATCAATCTCAATGCATTTTTCATAGGATTCATCGGATGAGGCATAATCTTTAATTTCGTTATATGCTTCACCGAGCATTGAAAGAAATTCGGCAAGCAACGGTTTGTTTGTTCCTGCGTAAACTTTTCCTTTTTTCAAAATTTCAATTGCAGTGTCATATTTTTTTAAAAGAACTCTTGCCATGCCGCAATATATGTATGGTACGGGCTGGTTAGGGAAAAGCTCTATTGTTGTCATGCATGTTTTTTCAAGCGATGTATAATCCTTTAATTCATTATCAATTATTATCAGTTGTTCCCATACCACGTATTTGCTGCTGTCGAGTGAAACTACTTTCAGGAATTCTTTTTTTGATTCCTCTGTTTTTTTATCCCTGTACAGAAAATCGCCGTATATGGAATGTGCTTTTGCTTCATCGGGATGTACTTCAACCAGTATTCTCAAAAGCTTAAATGCCTGATTTTTGAATGATGTGTCTTTTTCGGAAAAAGTATAATAGTCAAGTAAAATCTTTACTTTATCATCAATATTAAGATTGGTATTTGTAAACGCAAGTTTTATTTCTTCAAATGCTTTTTCTTTTTCTCCTGTGCTTTGGTAATAGTTTGCCAGGGAAACATGAATCATTCCGTTATCGGGTTCTATTTCGAGGATTTTTTTGTATAATTCAAAAGCTTCGGTTTTTTTATTATCCATCAGGTATAACTCGGCGAGCATTCCGTAATATTTTGTTTCTTTGGGATATTTTTGGATTAGTGCTTCGATTTCTTTCATGGCCATGTCAAGCTTTTTCATTTGAATGTAAAGCTTTTCTTTCTGGAAAGAAAGTTCTTCCATCATGCCGAATTTGTCCTGAACTTTATCACAAACTTTTATGGCATCGTTATATTTTCCGGCAAAAGTGAGATTATTGATCCAATCGAAATAGAAATTAATATTGTTGGGCTGAGTGTCTGTGATTTTTTCGTACAGGTCGGCAGCATCCTGGTATTTTCCGGTCTTTGAGTAAACATCGGAGAGAAGCAGTTTATACCATATGTTTTTATCGTCGTTTTCTACTGACTTTTTTGAATAAAAAAGCGCTTCCTTGAACTGGCGGTTTTTAAAAAAAAGACTTGCGAGTTCATATAAAACTTCAGCATTGTTATTGTCAATCTTAAGGCATTGATTGTAAAATTTTACCGCATTCTCATTGTTGCCGAGCAATCTTTCCTTTGTTGCATTAAAAAAGTTTGAGTTAAATTCTTCCTGCTGTTGTTTCGATATTTCAGTAAAAGATTTTTCCTGATGTTTAAATATTCTGCATGACGAAAATGCAAAACACAAGCATACAATAACTGATAACTGAAACATAAAAGTTGCGAGCTGTGAGCTATAAGTTATGAGATGAGAATTGGTTTTGTTGTTTTTCGTTTTCAAATTTTCAAATTTTCAAATTGTCTCATTTTCAAATTGAATATTACAAGTCCTGCGTTATTGAAGTATAGTCGCCTATATTAAGGTTATTTCTGTTCCCCTGATATTCAACATAGCTTCCTATCATTGAATTGTCAATATTTGCATTTTCAATGACTGCATTTTCCTGAATGATGCTGTTTGCAATTATTGAGTTGTTTATTTTCGTGCCGTTGCCAATTGAAACATAAGGTCCGATAATTGAATTTGAAAGTTCAACTTCTTCGCCTATATAACATGGTTTTATTATCAGGGAATTATTTACATTAATATTTTTGGAAACAAGGTCTTCACTTTTTTTCAATTCCAGAACACGCTGATTTGTGTATACTGTGGCATTTTTATTTCCGCAGTCGAGCCATTCATCTATCTTGCCGACAGTAAGTTTTTTTCCGTTTTTTGTCATGTTCTGCAAAGCATCGGTGAGCTGGAATTCGCCTTCTTTCTGAATGTTGCTGTTAATGAGATGCTGTAATTCTTTTTTGAGGTTTGCACCGTCTTTAAAATAATAAATTCCGATAATTGCCAGGTCGGAAACGAAATCTTTGGGCTTCTCGATGAAGTCGGTAATAAAATTTTCGCTGTTTGTTTTAACTACGCCGAAAGCGCCCGGGTTGGCGACTTTATGAACCCATACTGTTCCGTCATGCGACTCATCAATTGTGAAATTTGCTCTAAACAAAGTATCTGCAAAAGCAACAATAATTTTTCCTTCAAGTATTTTTTCTGCACAGAGAACTGCATGAGCTGTGCCGAGTGCATTTTCCTGATAAAATATTTTGCCTTTCGAACCTGCATTTTTTGCAATCTGGAGCAAATCGTGCTCAACATCACCGCCAAAAAAACCTGTAACAAAAGCAATTTCATCTATTTTTTCCCTGCATACTTTTGATAAATCTTCAACCAGATGTTGTATTATTGGTTTTCCTGCAATAGGTATTAGTGGCTTTGGTATTGTAAGAGTATGAGGACGCATTCTTTTCCCCATTCCTGCCATTGGAATAATGATTTTCATAAATTTATTTTTAATTTATTGAAACTTATAAGTGTATTTGAAAAGTTGTGCTTTCAATTTACAAGTACTCATAAATTTCTCAAATATTTAATTTACATAGTTACTTGGTAACAATATTAACGTCAAAAGTAAAGAAAAATTGAATAAGATTTTAAATTTTTATATTTGCAGTATATGTCAATGAAAAACAATCATCCGCGTAAAGTTCCGTATTTACT
>JAQUPB010000206.1 GCA_029004185.1 Bacteroidales bacterium
CGACGCTCTTCCGATCTACACTCCTGAAGATATTCGGGAGAAATATCAATATTTTACAGAAGCAAAAATGAATAAACTTTTTTCCATAGGATATAAAAAGCCTTTTGCAAATCTGGAAGATGGAATTGCTGATTATATCAAGAATTATTTGTCTCTGAAAAAATACCTCTGATTTCTCAAATTCGTTTTTCTTATTTAATAATTCGATTGTTCAAATGTTCGTTTGTTCGAATGTTCAAATGTTCAAATATTCGGATTTCGGTAAGAATATTATTTGCGATTTTTTTAATGTATGTGGAATAAAATACTCAGAGAGGAAATTATCAGTGCCCAGCAAATAACTGAAAACGACAGGTATATGAGAATATTTCTTTTATGGGCATAATATTTTGTGGTAAGAAAAGTACCTATTGGTATCGAAAATAAAACAGGTGTAAGTATTACCAAACCGTGGTAACTGTATTTCTGGAATATTCTGACAAACCTTCTGTTTCTTGAATTAAATATTCTTCTTTTGGTTTTTACTTTGTTTAGTTTGATTTTCTCTTTTGAAGAAGAAATGTTTTTAAAAAATAATTTTGTATTTGGCCATAACGTTGCCCACTGCTTAATAAGCCATTCACTTAAAATAAAAAAGAATAATACTCCGGCTATGCCGCCAAGCGCTGTTGTCAAAAATGTTTGTATAAATGAAAATCCCATTTTTGCAGCTAAAGGAGGTGCTAATAAAAATTTAATGGCACTTGTGAGAAGTACTTTGAACAATTTAAAAAAAATCGCAAATTTTAAAAGCGGTACTATCATGAAAATAAAATATTGCTATACGCAAATATAGTAAAGGGAAAGCCCAAATCAAAATATATTTTTTTGAATCTGATTTACAAAGTATTAAGGCAAAAATAAAAATGCCAAAGATTATTCGCAGACTTAATTTTATTAAAAAGGAGCTCATGATATCGTTCCGCTGAATTCACAGATTATTCACTTATAAAAAACAGAAGTATGAGGTAAGAGGTATGAAAATACTGTTTTAGGGGGTCTGTATTTGGCTTTAGTTTGGTGTTTGTTTAATATTCTTTCAAGTAATATGAGTTTTGAAAAATAATAATTTATGCTTTCGTACCTCATACTTCTTACTTCGTTCTGTGAATCTGTGGCGAATTTTATTCAACAAAATGTTCTTTTAGGGAAATTATCTCTTCATCCACTTTATAAACCAAGGCAGATTATTTTTTCTGATTTGCAGATATGAACATTCTTTTGAACCGAATCCTTTATAAAATCTTGCTAGGTTTTCATTATTTGAACCTGCAAAATCGAGTATGAGATTTCTTTGTGCGTTTTTTTCAATGAATTTATCAATGATAAACGACATCGCTCCCGTTTCTCTTGCTGTTTGCCCGGAACCTGAAAAAAGAAAAATAACTTTATTATTACTTTCAACAAAAAATATTCCGGCACAAAGCTCATTTTCCTTGTATGCTGCCCAAACCTGACCTTTCCCCTTTTTCTGAATTATATCAATAAGCGATTTTAAATTTTCGTAATCATTATCTTTAAGATTCTTTATCTGCTTACCGCGGTTTTTTCTGAAAAGATTTATTATTTCTTCGGGATTTGCAGAGTCATTTATTGTCAGATTATTTTTTTCGGCAGTTTTAACATTGCGTAAATTATTTTCAGAGTAATCTTTCTTTAACTCTTCGTGGGAGCTTATCAAATCAAGTTCAAGCGTGATATTTGTTTTATATTTAAAATCTTTTCTTGAGATTTTATTGTATTTATTAAGGTTGATTTCAATAAATTTGAATTTATCAGGTATGGCGTCTATGAAATCACTTACAATTCCTTCATCGAGTTTTTTATTTGAGAAAACACCGAGTTGCTGATTAAAATAAGGTTGGCATAAATAATGAATACCGTATTTTTTTCTGTAAGTCAAAGGAAACACATATTCATAATCGCCTATTATCAATGCATCCCAGCTTTCGCACAAAACATCGAGATACCACGAATATGCATAAATAATACCATTGAAAGAATTTTCAATGCAATTATTCCATTTGGCTTTATCAATTTCGCTATGAGTTAAATATTCTATCATGAAAACATTAAGAGGTTGTTTGAAATTTATAAAAAAAATATTTCTCGCAAAGTTCGCAAAGAAATAATGTAAAAAAACGCAAAGAAAATAAAAGCTTTGCGGTCTCTGCGTATTTTATCTTAGCGGTCTTTGCGTGAAACATATTTGATATAAAATAAATTAATTAATGAAATATGATTAAAATTCAAGAAATTTATTTGAATTTGCAAATTTACAAATTTACCTGATTTATTCAAATAACCATAGCCGCGAGCTACAAGCTTCGAGCTACGATAAAAACAAAAAATATCTAAAATAATTTTCACTCAACTGTTATTCTCACCCCTTCGGAATGCGAAGTAAACTCTGGTGCGTACATGCATTGAATTGTAGTAATGCCATTCGAAAAATCACCGTTGTGAGTTACTTTCAATGAGTATTCAAAAACATAAGTTCCCTTTGGCAGATATGAAATAAAGAAATTTGTAGAGGCATCTTTTGTGCTTTCATAGTATCCAAGTCCGCCCTGGTATTTGTATTGCGAAAGAACATTTATGGGTTCCGTTCCCGATGCACGCATGTCTTTCAAATGAACATACTCCATATCCCTGTCAGAACGGATTTCAATTCTTACAATTATTTTGTCGCCGACTTTCAACTTGTTTGTTTCACTTATCGGTTCTATCACTGGTCCTGTTGGAGTGTTACGTTCAATAAATAATTTCTTCTGAATTTTAAGATTTGTTTCCTGTGTTTTTATTTTATCGAGTTGTTCGAAATACTGCCAATACAAAGCACCCCATGCAATTCCATCTGTCGTTTTGCTGATTTTTATTTTTCCCATTTCGGGATTAATATTATTTCCCGACCATGATGTTTTGAAATAACCTGTGCCTGCTTCCACTTTCACATCATCAATTTTATTCGGGTCAACTTCAATATTGCCGAGATTGATTTTCACCAAAATGTCATCAGCCAGAAAATCCGTTCCCCTCAAAAGCAAAGCGTAACACGCCTCAACAGTGGCTTTTGTGGTTTTCCAGTTTTGAGTCTGCTTTTGTTTCAGCAGCCATATTTTTAATTCCTCAACTGTTTTTGCATCGTTTGCAATTTCATCAAATGCTTCAATCATTAATGCCTGTGTTTCTATTGGCGCCTGATGCCAGTAATAGCCGGCATTAATATCTTTCCAGTAAGCGCCCATTTCTTCCGAATAGATAAGTTTTTCTTTTAGCGATTTTAAAATGTCGTTTGCGAAATTTTTATCATTCATTCGGTTGAAAGCAAGAGCCAGCATCCCTTGTAGGTATTTATTATTATCAAGCCAGTATTTTTTTGCCTGATTTTTAAAATAATCAAAAGCATCTTTGTTTTTCTTTACTATTTCATAATCATAAATAAAATAACTTCTTGCATACAAATATTGAATCTGAATGCTGCTTAAATGATTTTTATTCAAATCTTCCTTTTTTGTATACTTTAAAATATTATCATAATCGTTTTTTATGCAATTGTCAAGGTATTCAATTGCTTTCTTTGTCATTAAGGTGGTATTTTTATTTTCGGAAATATCTTTTATACCAAGTCGTTTCAGATGTCCCATGCCTGTTACAATATGTTGCGTTACATATCTGTCATCGGGCATACCTGCAAACCATGGCCATGCACCACCAGCTGTTTGCATTTGCTGAAGTTTTTTCATCGCTCTTTCCAATTCATCAGACATTTTATTCAGATCAAAGAGCAATGCGATATTTTGTTTGCTTTTGTTTTCATCTTTAGCATCTAGAACCCACGGAGTTTCTTCGAGTATAACTGATTTCAGTTCCTGGTTTTTCTGAAGGTTTGAAAGAAATGCATCAGGTGTGAATTTTTTCCAGCTGTCGAAAACCGCCATGATTTTCGGATTTGAATTTGCAATCACCGATGCAATGCTGTTTGCATAATAACGGCTGAAAACCTGCTCTGCACATTCGTAAGGATATTCCATTAAGTACGGAAGCGCCTGAACTGCATACCATGCGGGATTTGATGTGTATTCAAGAGTTAATTTGTGATTAACTAAAGTTGCAGAACTTTTTGAATTAAGCAAATTGGCAAATAAAAAATCTTTTGTTTGTTTTCCTCTAACCGGCAATGGAAGCGATTCGGTAACAAGCATTCTGTTCGGAAGAACAGGTATTGTCATTTCTTCGCCATCGCTGAAATTACCTGCTTTTGCAACTATACGGTACGTTACTGCCTGTATTCCTTGGGGAACATTTAGTTCCCAGTTTAATGCGGCACTTTGTCCTTTCTTCGCTTCAAAACTTTTTGCAGTATTTAAATTTTTGAAAAGAGAATCAATGGGTTTCATTGTTGTGGCATCAAATAAAATAAGGTTTGCGGTGCCGCTAAGGTCATTTGTTGAAATGTTTGAGATTTTTGCAGAAAAAATAATTTTATCTCCTTCCCTGAAAAATCTTGGTGCATTTGGCATAAGCATCAGGTCTTTTTGAGTGACAATTTCTTTTTCTGTAAACCCGTATTTTAAATACCTGGTATGAGCAAAACCCATAAACTTCCACTTTGTCAATGCTTCTGGAGCAGTGAAAGAAATTATCACATCACCCTCTTCGTTTGTCTGTAGAAAAGGATAAAAGAAAGCTGTTTCATTAAAGTTCTTGCGGATTTTTACGCTTGATAAATCAACTGATTTCCCCTTTGATTCATCATCTTCTTCAACTGTTACCGGCGAAGAAAATTTAACTTGGACTGATTTATCTG
>JAQUPB010000207.1 GCA_029004185.1 Bacteroidales bacterium
TACAATTGAATTAACAATCACCGAACCAAAATACGACTCAATATTACATGTGTTTCATGACCAGAACCTCGACACTTTTCTTATAGCAACACTTAAAATGGACGGAGTAACTTATGACAGTATAGGGATACAATACAAGGGAAACATAACTTATATGCTTCAGACCTGGTTCAGTAACCCCAAATATTCATTTAACATAGACATGGACTGGGTGAAACCAAATCAAACATTACTCGGATATAAAAAAGTGAAATTAAATAATAACTGCACCGACCCGACTTTCGTCAGGGAAGTAGTTTCAGCAAAAATACATCAGTTTTATTTACCCACATACAGATGCAACTATGTAAAAGTATACCTTAACGGAAATTACATGGGTTTATATACAAACCAGGAAGCTGTGAATAAACAATTTCTGGATCGTACTTATAAAACAAATGATGGTCCTTTTTTTAAAGGAAATCCGAACTCCTCTCAGGCGAAATGTAATCCTTTATTTGATTGGAATTCCGATCCGAACCTAGTCTGGTATGTTGCCGACAGCTGCTGGTATTACGACAACTATGAAATAAAGTCGGATTACGGATGGAAACCTTTGGTGAGAATGATTGACACATTGAATAATTATCCTTCAAAAATAAAAGACGTATTGAATGTTGACAGAGCTTTGTGGTATTTTGCCGTTTCGAATGTTTTGCCAAACCTCGATACATATAACAACAAGTATATTCATAATTACTTCATTTATCAGCAACGCGACAAGCTTTTCCACATGATACCGTGGGACCTTAACGAAACCTTCGGAAGCCTTTATGACACTTTAGGAAATGTATATAATTGGGATCCGCTAAAAAGTTTCCTGCCAAAGTTAGCCGACCGGCCTTTGGTTTTTCAATTATTAAATGACTCTTCTTACTTCAAACAATATTTTGCGCATATCCGAACTATTATAAATGAAGTTTATGATTCCACATATTTACATCCGATTATTGATTCATTGCAGAATTTTATATACAACGCCGTTGAAACTGACCCTTATCATGAATTTACAATGAATGAATTTTTAAATAATGTACACAATCCTATTGTTTCAAATAAATACTGGCCTGCAGTAAATTATTGCGGATTACTTGACATGGTTAACAGGAGAAAGGAATTCCTCTTAGCTTATCCCGAAATCGCAAAAGTTCCTCCTGTAATCACAAATACAAAACGCAACATAGCCCAACCGGTAAACACCGATATGGTTTGGGTTACAACAACAGTAACAAACGCAAATGTTGTGGATTTGATGTTTACTACGAACAAATACGGCTCTTTTTTCCAACCCATAAAAATGTACGATGATGGTTTGCATCACGACAGTCTCGCAAGTGATGGCATATACGGAGTAATGATACCCTGCAATGATGTCGGTGCAAAAGTGCAGTATTACATCAAAGCACAAAACAATAATGCAATGAAATTCGACCCGCAGAGGGCAGAATATGTAACTTATTCCTATATAATCGGAATTAATTATTCAGTAAAATTAATTGATTCAGAAACAAAAGATTTATTGCTTTTCCCTAACCCCACTACCAGAGACGTAACCATAAAATACAAAGATGATTCTGAAATAAATTCCGAAATAGCTGTTTTCGATATGTTGGGAAATAAAATATTAAGCCTGATGCCTGAAAATGAAAAAGAAATACACATTCAGCTTCAGGGATTGTCATCGGGTGTATATAATGTTAAAATCGGTAATAGTTTTATAACTAAAGTTGTGCTGATAAAATAACACCTGCCTACAAATAACATATATAGATTTCTTTATATGTTATTAGTTTTGCCGATAAAATAATCAGTTCATAATCCTGTATACCATTTCTTTTAAGAGTTCACTGCTTTGTATTGTTGCATTGTCAACACCTTTTGAGCGAACGTCGTATTCACGTAATAAAGACATGATTTTAAAAAGTTTCTGGCGTGAAAAAGTTTTTGCGGCAACTTCATAATCTCTCACAAAGAATGGTTTCACTTTCAATATTGAAGCCACTTCATTGTTTGACACTTTTGTATCTTTTATATCGTGATAAATCAATGTTCTTGAAAAAAACAAATACAAATTATACATGATAACAGCAAATGGATTTTCTTTTTGATTTGCATTGAAATGGTTTACAATCCTGTTTGCTTTCAGATCATTTTTTGTTGCAATGGCTTTTTGAAGTTCAAAAACGTTATAATCCTTGCTTATTCCTATAAATTCCTCAATATGATCTCCTGTAATTTGTGTGTTTTCAGGAATATTCAATTTAAGTTTGTTGATTTCCCCAGCTATTTTTGACAGATCATTCCCCAGATGTTCGGTTAATAAAATATTTGCCTGATTTGTTATCGTATAATTCTGCAACTTTAAATATTCAGCTGTCCATTTTGGAATATCCCAATCGCCTATTTTGCCTGATTCAAACAGTACGCCCATTTTGTCAACGGTCTTTGCGAAAGTTTTTCGTTTATCAAGTGTATGGTACTTATAGCATATCACCAGAATGGTTGATTTCAGCGGATTCTGAATATATCCCAATAGATTTTCTTCTATTTTTTTCAGATGTTGTGCTTCTTTAATAATCAACACCTGATAATTAGCCATCATGGGAAACCGCTTTGCAATTTCCACGATTGACTTCTCATTTGTTTCTATTCCGTACAAAACGGTGTGATTGAATTCCTTTTCGGTTCCATCCAGGACATTGTCGGAAATATAATCTGTTATCTGGTCAATGAAAAACGGCTCTTCTCCGCTTAAAAAATAAAGAGGATGATAAACCTTGTTCTTCAAATCTTTCATTATCTTATCGTAAGTCTGCATCTACTTTCGATTTATGTTTTTGTATGCGTTAAAATATCCCGCCAAAGTTTCTGTAAATATTACCGAGCCCACTTCTTTAGTATTTATAAGCGAGAGAAAATATTTTTCGTTATCAGCAATTTTCATTGTATCGAAATTCCAATACTGCAAATTATTTTTCGCAGCTAAAGTACTTATATATCGTGAAATCTCATATTTATTTTTTATGTATGGCCGAAACACCTTATAAACAGGCGCTTCAAATAACATTACTCTTATTCTATTTTTCTTTGCAATTTGTATAATTCTGTTCAAATAACCATATTCTATTTCCGAGAAGCTGTAATAATATCCTTCTGGATTTTGCTTAATAAATTTTTCATTTTTGAAATTCCAGCCCATGTCAACCGGCTTTATTCTTCCATTTTTATTATAAGGAAACTTTTTGTTGAATAAAAAATGTTTTGCTCCCTGGACTGCATAAAAATTTATCTTACTGTTATAATAAGCATAACGCATGAAAGGTATAAAAGAAATATTATAATAGAACCTTTCTTTATTCTTAATAACATTTGCAACAACGGTATCGCCGAGCAAATGGGCAAAACGGTACGAATTGAACATATTGAACGACTCATCAAATGTTTCATATGAAACATTAATAAATAAATACTCCGGCGGTTTGTTATTTTTAAGATACAAATGAAAATTCAAAAATATTTCTGAAAAAGAAGTGTTTTCGGTGGATAAATTATATGATTTCAGGTTGGTGTACTTATCAAAAACATCAGGCAAAAACATATACATAGGAACACATGAGCCAATAACAAGAACATCAGCATTGATTTTATCATTTAAGACATATGATGTTTTAAGGTCTTTATTTTTTAAAAGAAAAAAGTCATATGCTTTTTCAAGCGCAAAAAGAGTAGCAATTAAAACAATAAATAATATCAGTATTCTTTTTAGCATTAATCTTTATCTCAACTTTTTAACAAACTTTTTACAATAATAGCTTCGAGCAACGAGCCACGAGCTACGAGAAAAACAGAAATCAACAACAAACTACAAACGATAAACATTTTTAATTTTTAGAATTTATTATATATAAAATACGCATTATCATTGAAAATACCGAATAATAATATCAGCATTAAAAATAAAAACATTATAAAATATTTATTTTTCGACAATAAAATAATCTTCTGCAACTTACTTTCAAAAATAAAATAAATCACAATTAATAAAATCAGCATATAAAAATTAAACATAACTTCAAGATGTCCGCCGATAGCAAGCGGATTTATAAATTGCAGCAGGTAATTTTGCGGAATAAAATTATTTAGGTTAAAAATTTCTCCGATTATTTTGCATGCATCACCAACCGAATTTGCCCTGAAAAATATGTTTGCAAACGCTACAATGTTAATGGTTATGAATATACTTAAAATTTTATAAGTTGAAATTTTCATTTTTTCGGATAATCTTTTTCTGTAATTTTTCGTCAGCGCTTCATAAATCATGCAAACACAATGTATCAAACTCCAGATTAAAAATGTCAATCCCAGTCCGTGCCACATTCCCGAAATAATAAAGATTATGATTATGCCTGTGATGGTTGCGACTTTCTTAAATTCCCTTAACTTATATACAACAGGAAAATAAATATAATCTTTCAGCCAGTTAATAAGCGTAATATGCCATCTTCGCCAGAATTCGGAAATTGAAGTCGCGCCAAAAGGGAGCATAAAGTTCTCGCTGAGTTTATAGCCGAACAATTGTGCCGTTCCTATTGCCATATCCGCATATCCCGAAAAGTCGAGATATAACTGAATTGTAAATAAATAAACTCCCACCAAAGCCGTCAAACCGCTATGAGAACCGGGTAAATCGAAAATATTGGCAACTACCGGAGCAAGACGGTCGGCAATAACGAGCTTTTTAAATAAACCTATTAATATTCTCTGAAAGCCGTTTACGAAATTTTCAGAATCAAATTTCTTTTCAATAAA
>JAQUPB010000208.1 GCA_029004185.1 Bacteroidales bacterium
ATTTGGTTTTGCATTTACGGTAACTGTTGCAGTGGCAACGTTTGTACAGCTTACACCATCAGTTCCGATAACAGAATAAGTAGTGGTAGAAGTTGGAGAAACAGTAATGGAAGTTCCTGCACCACCCGGAGCCCATGTGTATGTTGTAGCTCCCGAACCTGTGAGAACTATTGATGCACCGTTACAAATTGTGGGACTATTAGCAGAAACATTTGGTTTTGCATTTACTGTTACTGTTGCAGTTGCAACATTTGTACAGCTTACACCGTCAGTTCCGGTTACCGAATAAGTTGTAGTAGATGTTGGAGAAACAGTTATTGAAGTTCCTGCACCACCTGGGGCCCATGTGTATGTTGTAGCACCCGAACCTGTCAGTACAATTGAAGCACCATTACAAATTGTAGGACTATTAGCAGAAACATTTGGTTTTGCATTTACGGTAACTGTTGCAGTTGCAACATTTGTACAGCTTACTCCGTCAGTTCCGGTAACAGAATAAGTAGTGGTAGAAGTTGGAGAAACAGTTATTGAAGTCCCTGCACCACCCGGGGCCCATGTGTATGTTGTGGCTCCTGAACCAGTCAGTACTATTGATGCACCGTTACAAATTGTGGGGCTGTTAGCAGAAACACTTGGCTTGGAATTTACTGATACCGTTGCAGTAGAAGTATTTGTGCAGCCGCTTGTTGTACCTGTTAATGAATAAGTAGTGGTTATTGTAGGCGTTACTGTTATTGATGTTCCTGTTCCTCCCGGATTCCAAGTATATGTTGTCGCTCCTGAGCCATTCAATATTGTTGATGCACCATTACAAATTGTCGGGCTATTTGCAGATACATTTGGTTTTGTATTTACGGTTACCGTTGCAGTCGTGGTGTTTGTGCAGCCGCTCGCCGTACCTGTTACAGTATATGTAGTAGTAACGGTTGGTGTAACAGTTATTGAGGTGCCCGTACCACCTGGATTCCATGTATATGTTGTTGCTCCTGTACCTGTTAACACCGTTGATTCACCATTACAAATTGTCGGGCTGTTTGCAGAAACACTTGGTTTTGTATTAACAGTAACAACGGCTGTTGCAGTGTTACCACATGAAGCACCCGAGCTACCTGTTACGGTGTACGTACTGGTAATAGTTGGATTAACAGTAATAGAACTGCCCGTTTGCGTTGTATTCCATGTATATGTGGTTGCACCACTGGCTGTCAGAGTTGCTGTTGAGCCACTGCAAACAGCGTTGCCGCTGGCAGATATATTGGCTAAGCAAGCTGGACAAGATATTGCTGTAGGAACAGGTGCAGTTAATCTTTTTAAAGCAAGGCTTTGACCTAACCAATTGCCTGATGCAGAAGCTGTCGAAATTATTGTTCCTGTCGCGCCGGCAGGCGTTTTAATGAAATCGGATGCCATAAGTGTTTTCAATTGGTTCCCATCCACAAAATCGTATCTTTCGTTACAACCGGATGATGGGGAAAATGCCACACTTAATCGTATTCCGTAAAAGTTTACTACGATAGCACTGTCGGTGATAGTTGTGACACTTGGTGCAGTGGGTGTGGCGGAAGTTCCTGTTAAACCGCCGTCATTTGCTTCAATAGGAGCAGCCGGATCTATGCCGCGGTAAGCCATAAGTATACCCATAGGGTTAACTCCGGCACTTGTTTTGAACGCATATTTTTCAGGTTCCGATGCCCCGGCTACTTTGTAACAGAGCCATGAACGAACACTTGTTGAATTATTATCAACCCGGATTTGCGTCCATCCCGAAGGAATTGCTAAAGTTGCTGTTGTTGAAGAATGAACTGCAATCTGCGCAATAAGTAAATCATTTGTTCTGACTACAGGATGATATAGATAAAGTGAATCGGATGTAATCAAATCCCAGTCATCTCCGAGATATAGTGTTTGAGTGCCGACAGGAGCACCGGAAGGACGAAGCAACATTATAAAAGAAGTTCCAAAAGTTACGCTTTCAAATGATATTGCTGTTTTGTTTACACATCCTTTTGTTGGTAATATTGCATCATAACCGGCTTCACCTTTTTGGCTTGTTCCTACTTCACCTATATCATAGCGTTCGGTCATTCCTGCAGGTGGTGTAAAGTTTACATCATTTAAATTACACGTGGAACAATCATCTAATCCGAATAAAGCTACAATCATAGAACTGTCAACGGGAGTACACATGCAGGGTGTAGGATGTAGTGTTCCGTCGCCGCATTCACATGGAGTAAATCGTCCGCTTGATGATATTATCGGGTTGGTAACATCCACACCGCGGTATGCAAGAATAGCGCCCACAATATCCAAAGGGTTACTTCCTGTAAAGGTATAACTTGCAGGTTCGGCACCTCCGGCTATTTTATAAAAAATTTCTGTTTGGTACTGCACGTTAAATGAACCTATTTGACGTATTCTTGTCCATCCTGCAGGAGATGTAAATCCATATATGTCTCCTGCACCGGGACGGTATGTAATTTGTGCAATTAAAATGTCATTTACTGTTGTTCCGGTTGGTTTATTAATTGTAATGCTGGAATTAGGCGAACTATTTACAGATCTTGCGAGAAAAGTTATTGCTGTATTTGCAGTGTTAGTGAAAAAAGCAAATATGATAAGAATAAAAAAATATCTCATGTATTTTAAGGATAATTTGTTTTTGTTAATAACAATGTAAATATATAAAATTTTCAGGTAAATTAAAACAAATTTTACTAAAATAACTGCCTGTTTTAAATAATTATGCAAAAATAGCAGGCTTTTCTTGTATTAAATGCAAAACCATCATAGACATTTAAAAACGCGTGCATAGACATTTTCAAACAACCTTTGATTTATTATAAATAGGGCAGGTGTAGGGAGCTTGGGTTTGGGGGTGGTTATTGGAAAAGAAAACGATTTGGATTTATGAATTTAAACAAACTACTTGATTTTACAGATTACATAAAAATCCCAGCAAATCTTCGCTTGGTTTAAGTCCCAACTTTACTTTCAGGCGGTACTTTCTTGTCAGAACGGATTCGGCGCTTATGCTCAGAATTCTGGCTATTTCCTTGGTGCTCAGGTTTAGTCTCAAATATGAACAAAGTTTTAAATCAACAGAAGTCAACTGTGTACATTTCGAAGTTAATTTTTTAAAAAAATCAACATGAACTTTTTCAAAATGCATTTTAAAATTATCCCAATCTTTGTCCATATCAGTACTAAATTCTATTTCTTTTATTAACTCTCTGATGGTTTTGCTGATATTTCCCTTGGGTTCCAGAGATTGTTCCAGTTTTCTTTTTATGTCATTCAGTATTTCATTTTTATTAACAATATGCAATGTTGAAGTAGACAGTTCCTGCATAATATGGTTTATTTCAGTTTCGCGCTTTTCAGTTTCACGTTTTTCAAATTCCAGTTCATTTTTAAGCCGCTCCTGTGAAAGTTGAAGGTTTATTTGTTGTATTTTCGACCTTTCCATTTTTAATCGTTGTCTATAGTAAGCAATTGCAGCAATAATTATTATTGTAAGAAAAAACAATAAAAGAATAATTACTTTTAATCGGTTTTCTTTTGCTTCTATTTCCTTTTTCTGTTTTTCTATAAGGAGTTCATTTTCTCTTCTTTTAATTTCTTTATCGAAAACCAAAGCATTAAGTTTTTTTACTTTATCATTACTGAAATCATCGCTTTTTTCAACAAATATTTTCAGATACTTATATGCTTCGCTTTTATTACCTGTGTTTTCATATGCTTTATTTAATATCAAAGCAGCGCGTGATATTTCCTTATTGTCTCTTATTTCGTTTGCTTTTTCAAAATATCTGTTTCCGAAATTTATTGCATTATTATAATCTTTGATATTCAGGTAGTAGTTTGAAAGTTTTTCCAGTGAAGTCGCTATACCGAATTTTAATTTATATTTTATGGTGCTGTCTAAAGAGTTTTGATAACATTTCAGCGCTTCAATAAGTTTTCCTCTTTTTTCAAGTATTTGTCCAATGCTTACTGATGCCTGGTAATATAAATCATCTTTTGCTTTGTTCTTATATATGTCAACACATTTATTATAGCTCCCCAGTGCCTCATCGAACATATTTTTCAGGCGGTAATAATCTCCCAGATAGTGATAATAAAAACCCAGATTAAATTTGATGTTGTGTTTTGTTATTGTTTCATTTGCTATATTTAGGTAATTGTATGCTTCATCAAATTTGTTATAATTAATATAAATGCGTGCAATGTTAATACATGTCGTAGTTAACATTCTGTAATTATTGGATTTTTCAGAATATTCCTTTGATTTAAAAAAATACTCAACGGCTTTTGTAATGTCTGTTTGTAAATAGTATGCTGATCCTATATTATTGTATATGGTTGCAGTTTCATAATCATCGGATATTTTTTGCATGATATCAAGCGCCATGTTCAAGTTATAAAATGCTTTTTCAAAAGAAAGATTTTGAGCATAAGCAACGCCTTTTTTATTATACGACAATGCAATGCCTTTTATGTAATTATGCTTAAAAGATAATTCATGAACTTTTTCAGCATATTCAATCACTTTATCCTGACTTGTGTAATAATAACTTGTTGCTATATCAAGATAAATATTTATGCTGTCTTTATAATCTTTTGCTTTTTTAAGTTTAACAAAAAATGTATCAGTATCGCTTTTCTGCGAAAAACAAACACTCGTACTTATTAAAAGCATTGATAGGAAAAATGTTTTATTAAAAACTCTCATGTCTGATATTTTTGTCAGAAAGCATGCAATTTATTAAAAAAAATCAATAAAAAAACTGTCCGATGTGTAAAAGAACAGTTTTTTTATTTTCGTTTAATAATA
>JAQUPB010000209.1 GCA_029004185.1 Bacteroidales bacterium
TTACTTCTGACATTTTTTTTCTCTTTTCCATGTGTGCAAAACACCACACATATAAACAAAAACATCATTTTCTTTTATTGTATATTTCCTACTTATCCGACTATAAGCAATATCTATTGCGTCTATAATTTCATACTTATTAAATGTTTGCAAAAACATTTTTATAGAACCTTTCCAGTTACCGGCGAATATAGTGTTTTCTTTTTTAAATAATTTAAAAAAATATAAACCTATTTCCTCTATATCACTCTCTGATTCTTTATGAAGTTTTTCTATATATTTTTTATACTGCAAATATTGTTTTTGTTTCTCTTTTAAAATATCGATGTTTTCTTGTAAGGCATTAGGCATTTGGTTTAATTCATTTTTACCTTTCCCTCGATTACAATTAAAACATGAGGTTAACAAATTATTAATATCATTATTCCCATTTTGGGCTACTGGTATAATATGGTCTACTTCTAACATCACATCAGGTGGTTTTCTCCCACAATAACAGCAAGTAAAATTATCCCTTTTAAAAATTTCAAATCTGACTTTTTTAGTAATAGATTTTCTGTCCATTTTTATTTTTCCTTTACACACTCAAATTTAACTGCTCAGTTTTATAATCCCTGATTGTTAACGGCCTTTCTTTTTCCACCGGACAATACCACCATTCTTTATAACTCAAACGTTTACCGCCAATTATTCGGTATGCACTTAATAAATAACCTTCTCGCTCAAGCTCATTCAGCCGTGTAGCAATATTATTTTGATTAACGCCACTAATACAAAATTCATGAATTGCCAACGGTTTTTTACTTTCGATACAGATATTTAATAAGATTTCTTTTATACTTGTTTTCATTTAACCAAACCTCTTAACATACGCACGCCAGTTATACGACCTTTCTTTTAACGCATCAAAATCATCTTTGAGCCGTTGCAATTCAGCCTGTGCTCGTCGGTATTTACTTTCCAGCAGTATCATGTCAATATATTCTTTCGTACTACCTGATTTTGACAAAGCGTTTAAGTCAGTTTGGGTAGAGTCGGGATTTTTCAGTTTTTCAATCTGTATAATCTCGGAAGCCTTTAATTCGTATTCATGCTTTTTAAGTTTATACGATTCCCTTAAACCCGTCGCCTCAAACGATTTTTTTTCTATATCGGCAGGCATCTGTTGCAATGCCTCATCAATTGTGTTCAGCTCGTTTGCCATGTCATTGATATTTGTCTTGTGCAAGTTATCCATATTACCCCCTGGCTGACATAGATGGTCTCGGGAAAAATCTAATACCAGGTATTACAAATTTGCCTTTTTTAGATTTAGCTATCCCTCTTACCATTTTTTCATCAAGTATAAGATATTCCCTGGGTACAAGCTTTAAATCTGCAACTTCAAAATCCCATATATCCGACACACTTATACCGCTAACTTTTGGAATTTCTTTTTCAATAACCGGGGCGGGTATATTTTGTGCCTGCTGCATTAAATTTTCCGCTTTTTCAATTTGTCCTTTTTCCTCTGCCTTTTTTGCTTTAGCAAGTAGTTCTTCCTGCTCTTTGCGTTTTTGTGCATCAATTTTAGCCTGGGCTTCGGCAGCAATGCGTTTTTGCTCTGCGTCGTATTCAATAGCTTTGCCCTTAATTAACCGTTCTGCCTGTTCCAGGGGTTCAACAACCATGTTCTTTTGATTACACGCCTCTTTCCATGTGCCATGTGCTTTTTTGATTATCGGGTCAAAAGTTTCAGCCGCTTTTTTTTGCATACCCTTGAGCGTTTTTAAAAAATCAATAGCACTTAAATAGGTATCGGCATTTACAATTGTAATTGCTTTAGCCTGGGACACCAGGTCATTTGATTCATGCTTTATTACTTCCAACTCCTGTGGTTTTGTTTCATCTATAACGTCAAACATTTCATTACTCATTTTATTCTCCCTGCGGGATTATCCCGTCTCTAATTTTTAATTTGTGAACCGTTAAAATATTCATAAAATTTCTTTCATCATTTTTGTCTTTGTGTTCATCAATTTTATATGTACCGTCGGAAAATAACTGCACCGAGGCGCGCTCTTTAATTGATTTTTTCCCTTGCATTTCTTCATATAAAGCCTTATATCCGGCAGTTTGGTACTTCCACCATTTGGATTTTTGCTTGCTGGTTTTAATGTCAAATAATCTTTCTTCAAGTAACACATCAATAATACCGGCATACATCCACAATCCGGACCATGCCGGAAGCTCACTTAATGGATCCTTTATGCCTTCTACCTGACAAAACAACATATAACCCTCAATGTAACCCTTGAATTCATCGTTTAACGAATCAAAAGCAAGTTTTCCAATGTTGTAGTAGTGACAAGCTAAATGCACGTAATTCCCGCGATACAGAGCCTCAGGATTGCCCATAAACTCGGTATCAATGAAGCCCTCAGCCTTCAGGATACCGGTTACGCCCGGTACCCTGATACCATTGATAAAATGATGGTGCTTTTCTTTGTCAAACGTGTAGATATAGTTCATTTTTTTATTATCTCAGCGCATGAATAATAAGCCTTGTTGCTCGGGTTGTATACCTTGACATCTTTAACAACAATATGGTCACCTGCTGTCAATTCAGGTTTTGACCAGGCGCTTACGGTAATTTCAGTTTCATCGGAAAGGTCATAAATTGATACATCATAAATTGTTTTGTCTTTATTTTTACCTGCTTTTCGTTCCTTGAAATTTTTAAAAGTGCCTTCCATATCAAAAACAGTCCCGTTTTCTATGATTTTTATTGCTTCGGATACCTGCATGTACTCGGTTTTGTTCGGTTCGGGTTGTTCCGGAGGTGGCGGCGTGCCAGATTCTTTTGATGGCGTTTCTGTTTTGTTTGGAAGTTTGGAAGTTTCCGGAGTTGGCTCAGGTTTATCGCCAATCATTTTAGGCATTTCCCTTGTTTTAGTAATTTCGGTAGCCTCACCGTCAATTATCCGCTGGGCTTCATCCTCATCATAAATTCCCGAGAACCCAAAAGCTATACGTGCGCCTTGACTATACGCTTTATGCCTTAACATACGGGCCGGCCATTGTGTCCATGTGTCAGTAGACTTCTTACATTCTGCCAAATATTCCGTTACTACAACCGGATGCGATTTTGATTTTAAATAGAATTTTGAAGTAATGCTTACCAGCTTACCGTCATCAGATTTGTTTTCAAGTAACTCCACTCCATCAAAATCTTTATTGCGATTTACCAGTGAAACCCAACCATCAATAGGAACTATTGGTATTAATCCCCCTGATTTTGATGGGAATACATATAATTCTTTTAAGATAGGATTTAATCCATACGTATTAGCAACTATTGCCAACATCATAAATTCTGAATCTGTCGGCTCTCTTCCTGCTGTTTTTAATACTGTAGACTTCAAGGCTTTCTGTAATTCCTTTTCATCTACTTGCAATCTGCCAGCTAATGCCTGGATGGCATTTTGCTTTGTTGTTACTAACGACTTTTCTTTGTTTTCCATACATTCTCCTGTTTTTGCCTCTGTTTTTAGACTGCCGGGCAGACAGTGGTTTTACAATAATTCCAATTGCTCGTATTTGGGTTCAGGCAATGTGCTATCTTTAAAAAGAATTACTATGTCGCCTGTTATACTACTGTGTTGGTCGATAAAACATTTACCAATTTTGTCATATTGTTCTTGAGAACTTTTTATAACTTCGTCTGAGTACACACAATTTTTAAACCAATTATCACGCCCATGTAATCGTTCGGGTTTACAATATTTCTCTACAAATTCTTTTACTGTCATATCTGTTACAATTTCCATTTTATTCTCCAGATTAATATTATTTTATTTCTCCTCAATAAATTTATTAAGCTTAGCCCTTTTCAAAGCCTCGCCCATTCTGACCGTCGGAATAAGATATTCGCTTTTATCAATAACGTGATAACAAGAGCTTAATATCTTAATAATTTCATCGTGTATTTTGTGTTCAGATTGTTTTTGTCTCATTCAGTTTCTCCTTATATTTTTTAACCTTTTCTTGTTGTTTTTTTAAACAATCCTTACAAATTCCGTGTGTAATACAACCGTATTCGTCATCGCATTCAACTTCGATTTCTCCCATTTTATCTTTACACCAGGCACATATTCTTTGTATTTTCATTTATTTTATTATTAAGTATTAAATTCCTTTAATTTAATTGTTGCTCCTTTTCATTCAGCCACCTCTGTATACTCGCTGGTTGATACAATACTTTTCTGCCTATTTTCATGCCCGGTAACCCATACTTTTTCAATCGTGTCCAGCGGTCAATTGTCCCTTTCGATACTTTAAAATATTTTGCTACTTCTTGTGGAGTTAGTAAATGCTTTGGCAATCCGCTTGAATCTGTATCTACATTAATCTTTTGCATATTACTATCCTCTGTTGACTGTGTCAACAAAATTTAGTTAAATAAAAGCCGGCAAGTTCCTTAATCGAACACGGGTCAACATGTAGGTTTGAGAACTCGCCGGCTTTTTTGATTTCAATTTTGTTATTTTTTGTTTTCATGTTGACCCTTTGTTTTTTTATAACGTTAATCTTTATAACATATAATATACCACTTTTTATAACGTTTGTCAAGAGTTATTTTAAAATTATATTTTTAAGGGAAAATTAAGTTTATGTAAATTGCAAATATCTCGACGGGTAAACAACAAAACAAAATATTAAACATGGGCTTGAAAATTAAAGTATCAAGAGTTGAAAAAGGTTTGACGC
>JAQUPB010000210.1 GCA_029004185.1 Bacteroidales bacterium
CTCTTCCGATCTTTTATTCAAAAGCGAGTCGGCTTTTGTGGCAGTTGTATCTTTGTTTTCCAGAATATCTTTCAGGCGGTCGTTTGCCTGCGAAAGATAATTATAAATTTCGCTGTTTTCGTATGTAAGCCAGAATTCAAGTTTTGCAGGCGCCTGCAATAATTTTCTTGCTCTTTCGGGTTCTTTAACACCGGGCAGTTCCACAAGAATTCTTCCGTAAGTTCCTATTTTCTGAATATTTGGCTGGGTAACGCCGAAAGCGTCAATACGGGTGCGGAGAATGTTGAAAGTCCTGTCTATTGCTGCATCAGCTTCTTCGCGGATAATTTTCAGGATTTCTTCATTTGTTGTGCTGTTATTTATCTTGTCTTTTAATTCTATGGTTCCGAAAATTGAAGGCGAAGAAAGCCGCGCTTTCGGGTCAATGCTTTCAAATGCCTGTCCGAAAAGTGTAATGAAATCCTGCTGGCTCACCCTCTGCATATCAAGGGCTTTCCTTATAGCCTTGTTAAAAGTGCTGTCCTGACTGTTGTTGCTCATTGCACGGAGAATATCAACAACGGAAATTTCCATTGTTACGTTCATACCGCCTTTAAGGTCAAGACCAAGATTAAGTTCTCTTTCCTTACATTCCTTGTAAGTATATTTTCTTATGAGCAGATTATAAACCGGTGTTGATGAAATTGAATCGAAATAATATTTTTCTTTTGCTTTCGAAATCGAATCATAATAATATCTTTCTTTCAGCATGTCATTCTTTGCAAGTTTTTTCGACATTGCAGCTACATCCGGACTTGTGGCATACTCAGTAGCTTTACTTTCCACTCTTTTTGTAATATATGTGAACGATAACTGATATACGCATACTATTGCCAGCAATATTGCAAATAATCTAATGGCTCCTTTGTTTTGCATAATATTATAAAATTTAATTTTTCTGTTTTGAGCCGCAAATATAGAATAACATTTGCTAATTAGCAATTTTTAATATTTTTTTAGTTAATTTTGTTTTTCACATATTATAAATAAAACAGCCACAGATTTACAGATTAAATATATTTTGAGAAAAACATTTTTACTAAATATACTTTTGTTCATTGTTGCTTCCTCGGGTTTTTCCCAGAGAACCATTCCTGATTTCGGATTTATCAGAAACGACAGCATTAAAGTTAAAAAAGATGCATCAAATTATTTCCGCAACCCATGGGTTGGCGGTTTTAATTCATGCCAGTTTTCGGAAATTGATTTGAATTTCGACGGGATAAAAGATTTAATTGTTTTCGACAGAAGCGGAAATAGGCTTACAACATACATAAACAAAGGAACAGCAAATAATGCTGATTATGATTTTAATCCCGTTTATAAAAATTATTTTCCTGAAATATACAGCTGGCTCCTTCTTGCAGATTACAACTGCGATGGAAAAGAGGATATTTTTACTTCATCGGTTTTAAGCAGCGGAGCAATATCGGTTTATAAAAATATTTCCGATACGATAATTAAATTCCAGCTTGTTGAAACAATGCTTAAAGCCACTCAATACGGTAATCCGGGAATTGAAATTTTTGTTTCATCAGGCGATATTCCTGCTGTTTCAGACATTGATGGAGATGGTGATTTAGATATTCTAACTTTTCATCTTTTAGGAAATTACATGCAGTATTTTAAAAATTTATCCAAAGAATTAAACGGAAATTGTGACAGTCTTACATACGAACTCGAAACAAATTGCTGGGGACATTTCAGAGAAGGCGATACAAGCAGCGCAATTGCCTTGAATCAAAGTTGTCCGTATCCTGCAAATAGTTCCCGGGAATCTAATAATGAAAGAAAACCGCGGCATACAGGTTCCACAACATTAGCTATTGATTTGAATAACGATAATCTGAAAGATGTTATCATAGGTGATATAGCAAGCACAAACATCACTTCGCTTATAAATGGGGGAAATATCGGCAACGACAGCATGATTACGCAGGATGCAAATTTTCCGTCTTATGACACATCTTTGAAAATGGTTTCTTATCCCGGAATTTTTTATCTCGATGTTGATAACGACAGCTTGAAAGACTTAATTGTTTCGCCTAATGATTATACTGTTTCCGAAAATTTTAAAAGCATATGGTTTTATAAAAACACCGGAACAAACAATCAACCTGTTTTCGATTTTCAGACTAATGATTTTCTCCAAAATGAAATTATTGATGTTGGCGAAGGCTGCTATCCCGTTTTCTTCGATTATAACTGCGACAGCTTAATGGATTTTGTTTTAGGAAATTACGGTTACTGGGATTCATCATACAAATACTATGAAAATATTTATTCTTATTATACCTCTAACCTTGCACTTTTTGAAAACACCGGAACAAAATCAAATCCTGAATTTAAACTTATTACACGCGATTTTGCAAATGTTTCATCACTTAAAATAAAATCTGCATATCCTGCTTTCGGTGATTTGGACGGCGACGGCGACGAAGATATACTTATCGGAAATTCAGATGGCAAATTATATTATTACGAAAATACTGCCGGAACAGGTAATCCCGCAAGTTTTGTTTTGAACTCTGCAAATTATTCGGGAATTGATGTAGGCGATTATAGTACTCCGCAAATAATAGATTTAAACAGGGACAGCAAACCTGATATAGTTGTAGGTTGCAAAAAAGGAACTATTTTATATTTTCAGAACACAGGAACAACAACGAGTCCTGTTTTTTCTTCAACACCTACAAATAACAAACTTGGTAATGTAAGTGTCATTGATTCATCAATCACAAATTACGGTTACAGCACCCCATGTTTTTTTGAAGACAGTTCGGAATACGTGCTTTTTTGCGGCAGTTACGGCGGTGCAATTTTTTATTATAAAAATATTGACGGCAATCTAAACGGCAATTTCACTCTAATTGATTCGGCATTTCTGAAAATTAATGAAGGAATGAAAACAGGAGTAAGCTGCAAAAACATAAATAACGACAACTATCCCGATATGCTCATTGGAAATTATGCGGGCGGCGTGAGCTTTTTCAAAGGTGTTAATCCAACATTCATGGGAATTAAAGAATTTAAAAATGATTTAAGTTTTACTTTTAATTTATACCCAAATCCTGCGAATAACATTGTAAATATCGACATCCCACAATTATCTGGAAATAAAATAATCATTGTTTCAATTTACAATTTTCTCGGAAAAAATATTTTTAACAAATCTTCTTCAGGGACTGTTTCTTATACCGTTGATTTATCGAACTTTTCAAACGGCATTTATATCTGCACATTAAGAACAGAAAATAATTTTGCTACCAAGAAATTTGTTGTTTTGAAATAATAACGATACGCCAGAGTGGATTAAACATCTGAACGAGGGATATAAGTTGAAAAGATGCTCCGAAGGAGCAAAATGTTGGTAAAAGATATAAATACAAAAAATCTCGCTCCTATCGGAGCGAAAAAATAATGATCATTCGATTTCTACCAACATCATATTCCTATGGAATAAAAATAAATCATTGCAAACATTTTTTTCCGGCCGGCGCATTTTCTAACCCTTACTTTTAAATTATTAATGCATGAAATATCATACATTTTGTCTGAAATATCATACAAAGTCATAAATTCGGTATTGCAGTTTCCCGATTAACAACTAACCATTAACGATTAACTATTCAAATCACTTCAAACGAATTTGATTTCAGCCAGCCGACAGAGCCGTTGGGGAGTCTTATTTCGCTCCAGTCGTTTACCTTATCGGTAATTTTCACTTTTGTTCCTTCGTGAAGCATGAAGAGGTCGGTGCTTTTTTCGTCGGGTGAGCTTTTTACAGTTACACTTGGCGAAAAGATAATAGCTTCTTTATTCTCTTTTACTTTGCTATATTGTATTTGCGCAAAAGTAAATGTTGAAATCAAGGCAATAAAAAATATTAAAATTAACCCGAACGATAGTTTTTTTATATAAACGGAGCGTGTAAAAATGAATACCGATAACGATAATAACAAAATCACAAACGAAAATATTATTGACTTTGCCCAGCTGTCGGTTGAATATAAATCCGTAACATCATTGAGCCACCGTAAAATAAAAAACTGAGGTATTACTTCAATTTTGTCAATCGTTTTCAGATTTGTAATATTAATATTATGAATAATGGCTTCGTCATTGGGAGAAAGTTTTTTTGCTTTTTCATAATACAAAATTGCCGAAGGAATATTATTCATTTTATAATATGTATTTCCGATATTGTAATATAAATCGGCTGCTTCAAGTCCGCCCGCTCTGACTTTATCGTACAACTTCAACGCTACTTCGTAATTTCCTTTCTGATAAAGTTGATTTGCCTTTTCAATTATGTTCTGATTATTTTCGGCAACAACCCTAAAACCAACAACAAACAACAAACACAGAAAACAGTTTAAAGTTTGAAGTTTGAAGTTTTCAGTTAAAAAAAACAATTTAATTTTTCTTATAATTTTCATTATTTTATTTTTTCTTCCATTTCACTAATTAAATCAATAGTTTTCGAGTACAGGTTTTTCATTTCCGTTAATTCACCTGAAGGAGCAAATCGTGCAAACTCGCAAAAATTCAGTATTTCAATATATTTATTTATTAATTCTTCTTCCACATTTTTTATTTTCATTGTATCAACCATATTATCTTTTGTGAGGTCTGAAAACGGAATGCTGAGTTTATCGCCAATGTATCCCCAAATTGCCTTAAACATTTCGTCATAAAATTTTTCTTTT
>JAQUPB010000211.1 GCA_029004185.1 Bacteroidales bacterium
AAATCCTGGTAATCTGGGAGCAGTGCTTACTTCTTCCGCAAACCTCGGTTCAACTAATATTAAAAGAGGTCATGCTGAACAAACGAGTACTGACCCAATATATGCGGGATTTAAAAGTATTTTGCGATATTATGATATCACACCAACAAACAATACGGGTTTAAATGCAACATTGCATTTTATTTATTTTGATAACGAGTTGAACGGACAAACGGAAGAAAATTTCAGTTTATACAGGTCAACTAATACCGGATCTACCTGGCTCTGGATGGGTGCAAGCGCTACCGATTATACAAGTGATTATGTTGAACAAACCAGCCTTACCCGTTTTTCGAGATGGACATTAAGCAATGAAGTTAGCAATCCTTTGCCAATCGAATTGTTGTCATTTCAGGGAGTTTATGAAAACAAAAAAGTAAACCTTTACTGGTCAACAGCAGCAGAAATAAATAACGATTATTTCACTATTGAACGTTCCGTTGACAGTAAGAATTTTGAAATAATAACTACGGTTAAGGGAGCCGGCAACAGCAACAGAATACTTAAATATTCCGCAATTGATGAAAGTCCTCCTTTGGGAATAGTTTATTATCGCCTGAAGCAAACTGATTTTGACGGAACATACAAATACAGTGATGTTATTTCAGTAAAAGTTAACGGCAATGTTCCGGGAATGAATGTAAGCCAGCCGTATTCCAATGGAAAAATAAAAGCAACAATCAATAATATATCCGGTACGGATTTGTTTGTTGAAGTTTACAATGTACTCGGAGCAGTATATTTTTCGGAAGTTTATAAGCCGGAAAATAACAATTTCGATTTGAATGTAAAAACAGATAATCTTACCAAAGGTGCAGTTTACTTTCTGCGGGTTTCTGATAGCAAGGAAAGTATTGTGAGGAAGTTTGTGTATTAACCACCCCTTAATCCCCTCCTTTTAAAGGAGGGGAAAGCGAAGCAGGGGAGGTTGACTCTGCGAGAAACATTTTATAAAATTGTAATCATTACTAATTCAGACGCTGATTAACGCTGAAAAATATGATTTAAAAATCATAATTTATCATAACTTTCATAATAAATCTGCGTCTTGATTTTTTATTAAAGCCACTGGTCATTTAGTCATTTGTCATTAGTAGAAAATATTTTGTTTCACTCTCTGCTCTATGCCCTCCGCTCTTTGCCCTCTGCTCTCCGCTTTTTAATTATTTATTTTTCTGGCTCCCATCTCCCGACTTTTTCTGACAACCGGCAACTAAATTCCTAATTTTGACCGATTGTTCAATTATACCAATTGTATTTATATTTTAGTCCAAAAATAAAATATAAATTACAATGCCTGCCTGCCGCAGGCAGGGTTAATGCCGATGCTACATGAATATAGTTCAATGAGACGAAGTCGAGATTGGACTATAATGAATGTGCAATCGGTATTATTTATGGATTGCAATATATGAAAATACATATTTATTGCGATTGTATTCGCAAAAAATACACTTTTTATTTGGTTTGTTTCGCAAAAAGTTATATTTTTGTAAAATAAAAAGTTTAAAATATGATAACAAGAATTACAGGAGCAAAAATTTTGTTGCGTTTAAAAGATAAAAAAGCAATTATATTGCTTGGGCCACGCCAAACCGGAAAAACCACATTATTGCATCAATTGTTTGATGACAAAAGTAATATTTTATGGTGGAACGGGGATGAAACAGATTTACGTTCACAGTTGGAAAATGTTACTTCAACACGATTGCAGTCAATGATTGGAAATTATAAAACCTTGATTATTGATGAAGCCCAACGCATTAAAAATATCGGGTTATGCATAAAGTTAATTACGGATAATATTAAAAATGTAAAAGTAATTGCCACCGGATCTTCGGCATTTGGGTTGGCAAATAAAATTAATGAACCGTTAACAGGTCGTAAATGGGAGTTTATGTTGTACCCGTTTTCATATAAAGAAATGTTGCAATATCATGGACAAATTGAAGAGCAGCGGTTGCTCGAACATCGTATTATTTATGGTTATTATCCTGATGTAGTTAATAATCCCGGTGATGAAATTACTATTCTGAAAACCATTGTTAATAGTTATTTGTATAAAGACATTCTAACATGGGAGAGAATTCAAAAACCTGATCGTCTTGAAAAATTAGTGCAGGCATTGGCTTTTCAGATTGGCAACGAAATTTCATATAACGAATTAGGTCAACTGTGTGGATTGGACAACGAAACAGTTGAAAAATATATTCTTTTGCTGGAACGTGCATTTATAGTTTTTCGATTAAGTTCTCTGAGAAGGAATTTAAGAAACGAATTAAAAAAATCACGCAAAATATATTTTTACGATAACGGGCTGCGGAATTCTATTATAAATCAATTTAACCCAGTTGGTCTGCGAAATGATGTCGGAGCATTATGGGAAAATTTTATTATCAGCGAACGAATGAAATTTATAGAATACGAGCAGTTTTATTTAACCCGCTATTTCTGGCGCACAAAAGAACAGCAGGAAATAGATTATATTGAAGAATACAACGGAAAAATGTTTGCTTATGAATTTAAATGGAACAAAATCAAAAACAAATTTCCAATAACTTTCTTAAAAGCTTATCCGGACTCCAAAACATCTGTCATCACTAAAGATAATTATCAGGATTTTATAATTAGTCATTAGTCAATAGTCATTTGCCATTAGTAAAAAGATTTTGTCTCCCTAAACTCTCCCTCTTCGCTCTCCGCCCTCCGCTTTTAATTATTTATTCTCCCGACTTTTTCCGGCAACTGACAACTAACAATTAAATCCCAAAGCTTTAAACTTTAAACTTTTTTCTAATAATCAATAGTACTTTTTACTAGTATTATATATGTTAAAAACAAGATTTATAAGACAAATAATAAGATATTTTCGACAAAATCCTTGCGTTCAGAGGGTAAATTGTGTATCTTTGCACAAGTTTTTAAGTTAGCTGCATGATTAGTAAGGCAATAAAAAGTTTACCGAAATTAAACAAATTAAATAAAAGTAGTACAAATATACTATGCTAAAAACTTGCAATTAATGGTTTAAATCATTATGTTTGTATAATAATATATTAATTTAATATAAACAATTTAAAACTAGTTAACGTAAAATAAACTAAATAGCAATTTAAGGAAATGAAATTGTTAGCAAATAGCGTTAAACTGCCCGCCCTTACTATGCTTTGGGTGGTGTTGTCATTTAATGCAATTGCTGCTACCACCTATAATTCAAAAGCTACCGGAGCCTGGAACAATACGGGCACATGGAACCCTGCAGGAATACCTGTTGCAGGTGATATCGTGAGAATATCAGGGAATTTTCCTGTAACAATACCATCTGGTTATACTGCTGCCTGTGCATCAATAAACATGAATTACGATTTTTGTCCTTTGGGTGGCAATATTACATTTACAGATGCAACAAGCATTTTAAACGTTAGTGGTAATTTTGTGATGACTCCACACACAAATAGTAATGCTACTCAATCCATTACAATGAATGGCGGAACATTAACTGTGGGGGGTAGTTTTACTGCAACTTCCGATTATAAATCTGATACTAAAAAATATATACAACAAATACTTTTTACAGGAGGAGGCACTATAACTGTAACAGGCGCCATAAGTCTGACAAGTGATAATACACTAGCGCCGACAGTATTGAATATGACAGGCGGCGGCACTCTGAATGTAGGTTCAAGTATTACGTTAAACAGCGGCAAGGGTACATTCACTTCGGGAACAGGTACGGTTAACTATACAGGTACGGGACAAACATTGCTGGTTGATACATATTACAACCTTACATTAAGCGGAGGAGCAGAAACTTTCGGAGCTATTACGACAATTAATGGCACATTAACATTAAGCGGATCGGCAACGGCAACAACAGCTGCGAATTTAGCAATCGGTGTAAATCTTGTTATAGGAAATGGTACAACCTTTACAGTTGCGGGGTTCACATTAAACGTAACAGGAACAACAACAGTCGGAGGAGGAACAAGTGGTTCTCTGCAGATAAGTAGCGCTACCGGCACTAAAACTTTTACAGGCAATGTTACAATCAATAACGGAGCCACTTTATCCGAAAGTGCGGCAGCCACACTTAGTTTTGGCGGTGATGTTACTATAAACAACGGTGGTACGTTAACTGAAAATGGAGCGGCAGTTGTAGGCATTGCCGGAAGCTTACTGGTTAATGGAGCTTATACTGCCAGCACAGGCGTTCACACGTTTTCAGGTGCGACAAAAACAATCGGCGGAACAACTGCAGTTGTAATACCCAGTGTAACAGTTAATGGTACTTATACAAACAATAATACCCTCACCGTATCAACGGCACTATCAGGTAGCGGAGGGCTAACGCAAGCAGCAAGTGCAACACTGAATATCGGTGGAACTTCGGGTATCTCGGCGCTAACTGCAACAGCAAGCAGCAATACTGTGAACTTTACAGGTGCATCACAAACAGTTAATAGCAACAATTATTATCATCTTACATTAAGCGGTTCAGGAACAGATATTTTACAAACCGGTACAACAACAATCAGCGGCAATTTAACCCTGACCGGAACATTATCCACAACAACAGTAGTAGGATTGGCAATAAGCGGAAACCTTTCTATTGGAAATGGTACTGCACTCAATGTTGCGGG
>JAQUPB010000212.1 GCA_029004185.1 Bacteroidales bacterium
TTTGCGAATTAAAAGCTCTGGAAAATGTAAATCCCGTTTGGGAAGATCAATTACTCAGCCATCTGAAATTAACAAATAAACGATTGGGATATTTAATTAATTTTAATGTACCATTAATTAAAGACGGAATAAAAAGAATGGTTGTTTAATGTCCGGGAAATCTTTGTGCAACTTTGTGTCTTTGTGCCTTTGTGGCAATTTTTATTAAAAAAACACAAACTAAGAAAACAAAAAAATTATGCCACTAAGACACAAAGACACCAAGTACCACAAAGGCTCATTTCAATGTCTTACGACTTGAGACTTACGACTTGAGACTAATAATGTTAATATCTTAAACAAAAAGAAATTGATTAATTGGTTAAAAATATTTTAATTTGTAAAACAAACTGTGAACTGAAAACTATAAACTGAAAACTAAATAACATGGCAAAAGAAAAAGAAGCAAATGAAACAAGCGAAAAGATGAAAGCCCTTAATCTTACCATTGATAAGCTCGAAAAAACTTATGGCAAGGGAACAATAATGAAATTGGGAGACAACGCAATTGAAGCGGTGGAAGTTATTTCCACAGGGTCGCTGTCACTTGATGTTGCACTAGGAGTTGGCGGGTTACCAAAGGGAAGAGTAGTTGAGATATATGGTCCCGAATCATCAGGCAAAACCACTCTGGCGTTGCATGCAATTGCAGAATCGCAAAAGAAAGGAGGCATTGCTGCATTCATAGACGCCGAACATGCTTTCGACAGATTATATGGGCAAAAATTAGGCGTAGATGTTGAGAACCTTTTAATTTCCCAACCCGATAACGGAGAACAGGCATTGGAAATCGCCGATAATCTTATACGTTCCGGAGCAATTGACATTCTTGTTATTGACTCGGTTGCAGCACTTACACCGAAAAGCGAAATTGAAGGTGAAATGGGCGATTCAAAAATGGGTCTTCATGCACGCCTTATGTCACAGGCATTACGTAAACTCACTGCCACAATCAGCAGAACAAAATGCTGTTTGATTTTCATCAACCAGCTTCGCGAAAAAATAGGCATTGTATTCGGTAATCCGGAAACAACAACCGGCGGCAATGCATTAAAATTTTATGCATCAATCCGCCTTGACATAAGAAGAACCGGACAGATAAAGGAAGGTGAAACTGCTGTCGGCAACAGAGTGAGAGTTAAAGTTGTAAAAAATAAAGTTGCACCTCCTTTCCGTACCGCAGAGTTTGATATAATATTCGGTGAAGGAATTTCCAAAGTCGGAGAAATAATTGACATCGGAGTTGATAATAACATTATCAAGAAAAGTGGTTCATGGTTCAGTTACAAAGACACGAAACTCGGACAGGGACGCGATGCCGTTAAGCAAATCATGAACGACAATGTAGAACTTGCCGAAGAGATTGAAGGAAAAATAAAAGAAGCACTTGTAGCTAAAGCAAATTAGCATTAAAGAATATTCAAGACCTAACAGGTTTTTGAAATCTGTTAGGTCTTATTATCATAAAAAAACATCGTTTTAAAAAGCAAATAATGTCTATGAATGTAAGAAATTTATTTTGTGTTTTCATTTTATTGATTTTTATTTCCTGCGGAAATAATAACGAAAAAGAAAATGACAAAAAAAATCCCAAAGACACAATTACCATAAAGCTTGATGATTTAAACAAAAAAATCGAAGAAAGTCCCAACAACATTGATTTATATTTCGAGCGGGCAAAACTTTACGTATCAATGCAGGATGCGGGTAAAGCGCTTGAAGACATGAGAAAAGTTCTTACCGTTGATACTAACAAAGCAGCTTATTTTTATACGCTTTCCGATATATATTTCATGATAGGTCAGGCGAAAGCATCGAAATCAGCTCTTAAAAAATGTATTTCTCTCGACCCCAAAAACACCGATGCAATTTTAAAACTTGCAGAATTGCATTTCTATTTCAAAGAATATCCCGAAGCCATTGAATGCACAAGCAAAGCTCTTAAAGTAAATAAATTCCTTGCCAAGGCATACTTCATAAAAGGAATGATATACAAGGAAAACGGCGATACCGCAACTTCGGTAAAATGCTTCCAGATAGCAACCGAAATGGATCCGAAATATTTCAAAGCATATGAGGAACTGGGATTATTATTTTTTAAAAAGAAAAATAAACTTGCTTTGGATTACTTCGAAAATGCATTAAAAATAAATCCTAAAAGCATAGACATTTATTATGATGTCGCTATGTTTTATCAGGAAACAAAAAATTATAAAAAAGCCTTAGAAACTTATTTCAGTTTGTTGCAACTTAATCCGAAATATAAATATGCTTATTACAACATAGGTTATATAAATCTTTTGATTTACAAAGATTATATTGAAGCGATAAAACAATTCACAAAAGCCATACAGACTGATTCAGCATATGCAGAAGCATATTACATGAGAGGTTTATCGTACGAAGAATCGGGGGATAAAAAAAATGCATACATGAATTATCAGAAAGCAAATATCCTCAAAACAAACTTTGAGGAAGCAATTGAAGGCATTAACAGAATTGAAGGACATAGAAAAAAAAGTAGCAAGTAGTAAGTATCAAGTATCAAGAAAGTCATAAATCGCTGAACGCATAACGCCGAACGATTAAAGCTATGAACTGCGAATAAAGAAAAATAAACATCAAACTAAATATATACTAATGAAAAAGATAGGCATTATCGGCGGCTCAGGATTGGAAAATCTGAATATTTTTCAGAACGCAAAAGAAAACGACATTGAAACTCCATACGGCAAACCAAGTTCATCAATATTAACAGGCAATATTGAAGGAGTTGAAGTCGCCATACTTTCGCGGCACGGAAGAAAGCACAGCATCCCTCCCACTCATGTAAACAACAGAGCGAATATTCACGCGTTAAAACAAATTTCATGCACGCATATTTTTGCAACAACTGCCTGCGGAAGTTTAAGAGAGGAAATCGGCAGAGGACATATTGTTTTTCCCGATCAGTTTATTGATTTTACGAGACATAGGGCAGTTACTTTTTACGAAACATTTGAAAACGGCAACCTCAAACATACCCCAATGGCAGAACCATTCTCAAAAGAGCTAAGAAATATTTTATGCGGTAAAGCAAAAGAATTAAAATTAAAATTTCATCCCGAAGGAACTGTTATAACAATAGAAGGACCAAGATTTTCGACACGGGCAGAATCAAATATGTTCAGATCATGGAATGCAGATATTATAAACATGTCGACTGCTCCCGAATGCATACTTGCAAATGAAGCCGGCATTCCATATGCCGCAATTGCTCTCAGCACCGATTACGATTGCTGGAAGACAGATGAAGTACCGGTTACATGGGAAGAAGTCCTGAAAGTATTTAACCTGAACGTCGCAAACGTCACTGATTTACTGATTAACGCCATTAAAGCATTCAGATAATTTATTATTTTTTAATAAATTTTAGTATGTTTGTAAAGTTAATGCAGTTTTAAATCATGTTCAACAAAAAAAAATCCGGATTTTATTATTCTGTAATCCTTATTATAATATTTCTATTTCTAAACTCTTGTAAATCGGTATATATTCCCAATGCCGTTAATGCTCCTTTTCTAACTGAAAAAAAACAGGGTGCAGGAGCAGTTTGTTTCGGAACAAGTTACCTTGACGGACAAGCAGCATATTCTTTTGCGAAAAATTTTGCGGCAATGATGAATTTTTCATACTGGCATATGAACAGAGACAGTTCCAGATTTCACAGGCATTTTATTCTTGAAGGCGGCGGAGGTTATTATACAAAACTAAACGATTTATGGGTTTTTGATGTTTATGCCTGCTTTGGAATTGGCAATTCCAAAATAGAAGAATACGGCGAGGAACTCATGAAAGTTAAAGGCAATTACACGAAAGTTTTTGTACAACCGTCAATCGGAATTATTTCGGGATCTTTCGAAGGTGGATTTTCCCTTCGTTCAAATTATGTTTATTTTACAAATTTCAGTATTTACAACAGCGTTTTCAGCAATCCGTCTCAATATTACATTGAGCCTGTGATAACAGGAAAAGCAGGATTCGGAAAAATAAAATTCACTGCACAACTGGGTTGTTCGTTGCCATTCGGAAGCACTGCTTTTAATACCACTTACGATTATCAGAATATTATATTTAATTTGGGAGTTTGCTATAAGTTTTATTATCCTCCGAAAAAAGTTGGTAAAAGTGTAAGGCACCATAGGGACTATTTAGGTTTATAAAAAAATGAGAACAAATTCATCTTCTGAATTAAAAAAAATCGCAAAAGAAATAAGAATTGACATCGTAAAAAGTCTGGCAGAAGCCGGTTCGGGACACATCGGCGGCTCCCTGGGCTTAGCAGATATTTTTACGGTTTTATATTTTAATGTTATAAACCACAAGCCCGAAAATCCAAAATGGGAAGAACGCGACAGGTTAATCTTGTCAATCGGACATGTTGCTCCTGTTTTATATGTTTCACTTGCAAAAGCCGGTTATTTTCCCGAAAAAGAATTACTTACTTTAAGAAAACTTAACTCGCGGCTGCAGGGACATCCTGCCAGAGACAAAGGTCTGCCGGGAATAGAATTGTCATCCGGCTCACTCGGACAGGGATTATCAGTTGCTGTTGGTTTGGCATTATCAGCAAAAATTGATAAAAAG
>JAQUPB010000213.1 GCA_029004185.1 Bacteroidales bacterium
CTGAAAGAAGAAAAAATTATATCAAAGAAAAAATGAATATTTTATTAACTAATTAATTTTTTTTAAATTTGTATAACTACACCTTAATTAATAAACCAAATTGTGCGAATTTGTTTGAAGACATACAGTCTAGATGACAAATTAGAAAATACAGAGAAAAAATTAGAAATAATAAACCATCAATATGATTCATTATCTATTCAATATAATATTATCAGAAAAAATCTAAACTTAAATAATAATCAACTTGATAACTTAAACCAAAAGACGGATGTTGGTTTTAAACAAAATGAAGAGTACTTTAAATCGATTGATACAAAAAATTTGCACCGAGATAGGATACTTACTTCAAGTCAGAAGAATAAAATGATTTCAATCCTTAAGTCACTTCCTGGAAATAACATTGAATTCAGATATCCTGCAATGGGTAATCAAGAGAATGGTAGATATACAGAACAATTAGTTGGAGTTTTTAAAGCATCTGGCTGGAATGCATGGAAAAATAGCCAAATTGGGGGGACTGATAATAAAATGACTGAAGTGAACATTATAATAAAAACTCAAGATAATATTGAAACAAATAAAATTGTAAATGTGATAGTTGATGCTTTTAATGCGGCAAAAATTAACTTTAAGATTAGGATAGATACATCAATGGAATCTAATAAACAAATAGTTATCTATGTCTGTGAAGGATAAAAAAACACTACCGCCAACATGGGCTTAGCGTTAGCGGGCGGAAATTAGTATTTGATAATTCAGTAATTATTTATAAATTTGTTTTCGAGGGAAAGTGACGCAGGTATTAAATGCCCGCCAATCGCCAAGCCCCGACCGTTGGGGGTCATTACAGTATAAGAAAACAACATAAGATATAAGACATAAAAAAATGAAGATTTTTGTTAGTTATTCAGACAAAGATAAAAAGAAGATGATAGCACTAGAAAAAGCTATTAAAAATACATCTTCAGAATTAAAACCAATCATTGTAGCTAAGGACAAAAAGCCGGGGATACCTTTATCTGAAAAAGTAAAAGAAGCAATTAATAATTGTGATATTTTAATTCCTATATTAACTAGAACTTCTATAGACAATCAATGGGTAAATCAAGAAATAGGATTTGCCACTGCTAAAGACAAAAAAATATTTCCGATAGTAGAAAGAAATATTTTAAAGAAATTAAAAGGTTTTATTCATTCTCAATTAGACAACCCATTTTCTTTTGAAGGAAGTTTGAGAAGCAAACATAAAGAAAGTTATAGCTACAAAAAAAGTTACTTGGATTTATTAGACTATTTGACAAATAATTTTTCCATTAAACCAATTTTTAGTGCCACAATAACACCGACGAAAATTATTATGGGAGACAATTACACTACGAAAGTAAAATTTAAAGGCAAAGTAAAAAATGGTTTTTTTGACAATTTAGTTAGACATCAAGATTCTAATTGGAAAATTTGGAATTGGGATACCCATACTCTTCTTAACTCAAAATCCACTACAGCAGGAGAATTACATGGATATGTTAACATTAATAAAGAATACACTCATTCAACAAAAGACTGGCCTAAAGGTAAGCATACAATTTTTGTCAGAATATACGACCACCCTATCCAAGGAGAGACAACAAGGCATGTTGTAGCTGAAGACATAAAGGAAGTGGAAGTTATTTAAGTAACGCCCCCCAACCTGCGTTTGCTTCAACCGCCGTTTCGTGCCGGTAGATAATAACGCAAGTTTTTTAATTCATTATATTTTGATAACTTTGTGCAAATAATACGGCGGCTAAAGCAAGCGCCGAACCGTTGGCATTCAGCACTATTTCTTTTTTTAAAAAACAAATAAGTAAAAATCTATCGATTTTTTTTAACCATAAGAAATTTCTTATTTATCTTTTGGAAAACTGATTATTTATCTTGACTGTTACAATCTTTTTGATACTTCCCTTTCTTTGGACAAAAAACCTGCTTAAAAGTTTGTCATGAAAATTGCATTTATCTTTTTGTAAACTTCTCTCCTATTCTGATTCAGTCAAAACTCTGACGCTTAAGTTAGCATGCAAAAATCGGATACTCCCTGCTTCTGTCTTATCTCGTCTGATACCACCGCACGTATTTAATATTAAATGCTTCTAATATTGCGCCTGTACTTTATTAGGACAAGTACGTTTAATTTTTGCTGAAACTTTTTATTCGTCGTTTTGCCTAAGCTTTTGGATACTGCAAATTTTCATGCCAAACTTTTCATCTAAACCCTCTTCTTCTTTGTTGGCTTTCGTGCCGAAATGCCAACATGTGGTTGCAGCAACCGCCGTTTCGTGCCGGTTGATAATACCGCAAGTTTTTTTTAGTTCATTATATTTTGATATATTTGTGCGAACAAGTCGGCGGCTCCTGCAACCACCGGACCGTTGTAGCCCATTAATGAAAAACAAAATAATTTAAACTATAATATGATGACAAAGTTTTTAATTATTTGGATTGTTTTATTTGTGATAATAACACCCTTGACAATATTATTACTTAAAAAAGAATTTAGGAAAATGACTGGCAATGAAAACAAACAATGGAAATTAATGGGTGACAGGACAAATTATTACAAGCTTGCAATATTGATTAGTTTTTTTATCTCGACAGGTTTGACATTCTTAATAAAATATTTTCTGAATTTATAGAATTATGAGATTTTATTTGACAATTTTAATTTTGATTTATAGTTGCTCCAGTCTTATAGGACAGACAGAGAAAGACACTTTTTTGATTTTTAATAACAAGAAGCCTTTTTTATATAAAGGAATGCAGACAGTTCTCTTAGAAGATTTTCTGCATACTGACAATATAAAGACAAACATTCCTGACATTAAAATAGTTCATTTTGATATAGGAGCAATGGACAAACAAGGAGACCATGTTTCAACCAGATACAGTGACACTGTTGATACTCATTTGAGAGAATGGGTTAAAAGATTTTTTCCTGATAGAGTTATATACTTTGACGACATTAAATATATTGACAAAAATGGGAAAGAAAGATATTTGAAGCCTCAATAAATATTTATTAAAAAAGGATAACTGGTTACAAAACGGGCTACAACATGTGGTTGCATCAACCGCCGTTTCGTGCCGGTAGATAAAACCGCAAGTTTTTTTATTTCATTATATATTGATATATTTGTGCAAACAATACGGCGGCTCATGCAACCACCGGCCGTTGGCAACAAGTTTTTTTTAAGCAGATGAAACATGAAAGAAACATGGAAAGAATTTCCACTTGGATATAAATCACAATTCAGATATGCAATTTCCAATCATGGAAGATTGACGAGCTTTGTGGATAATATTTTAGACGGAAGAATTTTAAAAGGAGGTGAAGTAGATGGATATAAGATTTTCCGTTATAAGATATACAAAAATGGTAAAATAATTAATAAGCATTTATTTTTTCATCATTTAGTAGCGACATTATTTCTTCCAGACAGACAAGAAGACAAAAGATTTTCAGTGCACCTTGATTTTAATAAACAAAATAATCGAGCAGACAATTTAAAATGGATGACACAAGAGGAGTTGGTTGAGCATCACAGAAAAAATCCAAAAGTAATTCAAGGGAGACAAAAAACGATAGAGTATCACAGAAAATCAAATGGACACAAACTGACAACGACGCAAGTTATATTTTTAAAAAGGAAGCTTCTTGACCCGAATAGAAAAACAAGATTGAGAATACTTTCGAAAAGGTTTGGTGTTTCAGAAATGGCATTATATCGCATTAAGACAGGAGAAAATTGGGGACATATAAAAGTATAAAAACCTGTTGCCAACAGCGGTTTGCAACAATGCGGGGTTTTGTTTAACTTGACAATGAAATAAATATTTTTAACTTTGTATCGGCTTGACAATTTTGTGCGATTAATCCCGCACTGTTTGCAAGCCGCGGAACGTTGGCGGTAATGCTAAAACGATAGTGCTCGATTGATAATTTATTAATAAAATATGCAGACAAATAATATTTATTGACAACTTTATGATAAGACAACTACTTTTATTCTTGACAACATTACTTTTTTTATTTAGCAATTCTTTCGGACAGACACCAACAAAAAGAGAAATATTGACAAATAAATGGACTATTGACTCTATAATAATATCAAACAAAGACAATAAAAACATCAACAAAGACACTCTTGAAAAAAACATAAAACTTTTGAAAAAGTCTGCATACTTTGACTTTCGTGTAGACAGCACAGTAGAAATAAAACTTTTTGACTCAATGTTAATAAATCAAGGTTGGTGGACAATAACAAACCAAGACACTTTTCTGACCGTTTATTCAAAAGAAACACCAGCTTATTACGGTGTTCCAACTGGAGAAACAGAAAAAATATTTCAAATAAAGTTATTGCAAGTGGACAAAGACAAAAGTGTATTTGAAATTGATAATATGATTTTTATTGTGCGACCGACAAGAAAGAAATAACAACTTGACAGTAACACGACAGAAATAAAAAGCACATACCGCCAACCTGCGTTTGCTTCAACCGCCGTTTCGTGCCGGTAGATAAAACCGCAAGTTTTTTTAGTTCATTATATTTTGATAACTTTGTGCAAATAATACGGCGGCTAAAGCAAGCGCCGAACCG
>JAQUPB010000214.1 GCA_029004185.1 Bacteroidales bacterium
ATTAAATTTTTCGCATTACCAAAAATAATATCAACTTCATTGCCGTGTTTATCCCGGAAAAAATAAAAATTAGAATCAAACCCATTGTTTAATCTTTGTTTAACTAATTCCATCAGAATTAAATTTTCAAACAAACTTCCTCTTAAAGGATGGTTAATGATATGCTGCTTGTTCTCAATGCCAAGCAGGTATGAAGCTAATCCGATATCAACAAAATATAGTTTTGGTGATTTTATTAATCTTTTAGAAATATTATCAAACCAGGGCGGCAACAAATAAATAATATAGGAAGCTTCAAGTATTGAAATCCATGATTTGATAGTATTTACCGAAACACCGGTTTCTGAGGCCAATTGACTTGCGTTAAAAATCTGCCCGATTCTGCCTGCACATAATCTCATGAATTTTCTGAAAAGCATTAAATCTTTTATATTTATTAATTGCCTTACGTCCCTTTCTATGTATGTTTCGTAATAATTTCTGTAAGCTTTTACCGGTTCTATTTTTTCAGAATGTACAGCGGGATAGAATCCGTAATAAATAAAATCTTCAACAGTAAATTTTTTGTGAAAATTCAAAGTTTCGGAAATATCAAAAGGCATGAGTTTTAATATTGCTGTTCTGCCTGCAAGAGATTGATTAATGCTTTCGAGTAACTGAAATTGGTTGCTTCCGGTCAATACAAACATATTTTTCTTCTTTTTTTCATCAACTATTCCCTGAATGTAAGATAAAATATCGGGTGCTCTCTGGATTTCGTCAAATATAGCTCCGCCGGGAAAGCGATTTAGAAATCCTACAGGGTCGGTTTTAGCTAATTCCCTGTTGTCGGGGTCTTCAATGCTTACGTATTTTTTCGTGCCGAATACTTTTTTAACCAAGGTGGTTTTCCCCGATTGTCTGGGTCCTGTAATTGTAATGACAGGATAGACTTTGGAAATTGATTTTAGTTCCGGTTCAATTTTTCTGTCAATTAACATGTTTTTTTATTTATGGACATATTTGCAATTCAACTTCAAATATGTCCAAAAATAGTAAATATTTCTGAAAACAAAAAATATTTAATAAAAAATAATTATTGCTGTTCCCGATTATAATCAAAAAGGGTTGTTTGCTCTTTGGAAAAGCCCTTCAAGGATTCCGAACCATTGCAGGGCATGGACTTAATCTTTTATAAATTTCCCTACTCTCACTCCGTTTTCGCTTATTACTTTTACAAAATATATTCCACTTGCAAAATTCGTAACATCTATTACTGCCCGCGTTTCAATAAACGAAGAATAAATATTTTGTCCCATTATGTTTATTATTTCGAATTTAAGTTCTGCATTTGCATCGGGTATTTCTATTGTTAATAGAGTGTTTGCGTTATTAGGATAAATTTTAAGCTTCGAAATTTCTTTTGGTTTTTCTTCTATCCCGGCGCCTGCTACGCCATTAGTTGTTTTTAAAATGGTGCCACTATTGCCGACTGCAAATCCTATTTTTTGAGAAGGAAAATGCACCGACCATAAACTTGCGGTTGTAGGACTTGGTAGTGAAGTCCAATTTAACCCTGCATTTGTGGTTCTGACAATATCGCCCGCATAACCTACTGCATAACCTGTACTAGAACTATTAAAATAAATGGAATTCAGAGCTTCATAGTAACCGCTTTCAACTAATGCCCAATTGTTTCCACCGTCTGTTGTTTTTGATATCCTGCTCGAAAACCCACCACCTGCAATATACCCTGTATTTGCATTGGTAAAATAAACCGATTCTAAATCAACACCAACAACACCTGATTGCACGAACCATGTGGTTCCTCCGTTAGTAGTTCGCTTGAAATACCCACCGTCGCCAACAGCGTAACCATTATTTATATCAGTAAAATATACTGAATTAAAATATGTAGATCCGCTATTTTGTATCACCCAGTTAACTCCGGCATCGGTTGTTTTAATAATTGTACTATTATGACCAACTGCAAAACCGATATTTGAATTGACAAAATATATTGAATATAAAGCATTACTTATTCCTGAATTCAACAATGTCCATGTGGTTCCTGCATTCGTGGTTTTCATAACTTTACCTTGAGACCCGCATGCATATCCTGTATTAGCATTAGTAAAATAAATAGAAGAAAAACTGACATTAGTTCCTGTATTCAGCATCATCCATTTTAATCCACCGTCTGTAGTTTTATAAATTTTCCGATTTCCAATATACCCTGTGAGAGTATCTGTAAATAATACGAAAGATATATCATCTGGTATAACTTCAACTTTTGTTTCCCAGTTTGCCCCAGCATCTGTAGTTTTTATTATTCTTCCATAACGCCCTACTGCATAACCTGTACCTGAACTTTTAAAATATACAGATTTAAGTTCATAAGGAAGAATTTGTAATGACCAGTTCTTACCTCCATCAGTTGTTCTTTTTATTAAACCCTCATATGTTAAATTATTTGAACCCACGGCAATAAAATTACTTGTATCAATAAAAGCAGCAGAAAGCATAAATTCATTTGGTCCTCCTATATTATATTTTTTCCAGTTTGCTCCTGCATCAGTAGTTTTAAAAAAGAATGAATATACAGAGGAATCTCCAACAACAAAACCAGTATTGTTATCAATAAAATTAATTTCATATAACCATTTATTCTTTCCAAGATTTTGACTTACCCAGTTAGCTCCGCCATCAGTAGTTTTCCAGATAAAACCGTTTGCTGTAGATACAATGTCATATGATGTAGCATAACCTGTATCTGCATCAGTAAAATGAACGGAAAACATCCATCCAATAGCTGGTAATTTTTGTTTTTCCCATGTGTTTCCTCCATCTGTAGTTTTAAAAAGTATACAGGAATAAGAAGAATCGCCAACAGCGTATCCTGTGTTCGAATCGGGAAAATAAACAGAATTTAATTCACCTGTTGTTTCGCTATTTATCACAGCCCAGTTATTTCCTCCATTTGTTGTTTTCAAAATTACATTTTTTTCCCCAACAGCAAATCCTGTGTTACCATCGGTAAAAAAAACTGAATTTAAATATTCAGCAGTCGTGCTGTTCTGTGTAACCCAGTTTGTTCCTCCATCAGTAGTTTTTTTAATTGTTCCATTTTCGCCGACAACATAACCTGTATTATTGTCGATAAAGAAAACAGAATTTAAATTTTTTATACTTGTAGAAATATCATACCACTGTGCGCTGGCAAAATTTATTGCCATAAACGAGATTAAAAAGATGTAAAATTTTTTCATGAATTTTATTTTTTAAGTTTGCATATGTATAAAATAATAATTTCAGATTCTTTATTTAAATCTAAAAGTAAGTTTCAAACCCGCCGTGGGTGAATAAAAACTATAACGCGGTTGTATAACAGGTTGGACATTTATGCTGAGGTCATCGCTAACGTCGAAATCGAAAAGATTTGCATCAACTGCCGCATCCAATATATTGGCACAATATATTGCGACTCCTATAAAACACGTTAATTCAAGATTTTTTCTGTAAAAGTTTTTTAACGTAAGCAGGTTTTCGGGAGTATAATTAAAAAAATCGTCAACAGTTAAAGGGTCATCATCTGTTCTGAATTTGTATGCGGTTTTATACATATCATAATTGTCATAATTATTTTTTATGAAATATAAAATTGCTCCGACTCCTGCCCATACTATCGGTGTTTTCCAGTATTTCCTGTTATAAATTTGTCCTGTGCCCGGAACCACAGCTGACATAACTGTTGCTAAAGTGGGGGAGTGTTTTCTGATTTTTACGGAATCCTTTTTCTGGGCAAAAACGGAAGAAAAAAGAAATATTAAAATGAATAAAAATAAAAATTTTTCTTTCACCCGGATTACAAATCCGAGCGAATGTGTCAACCCCCTATAATCCGCCTCAAAAGAGGGGGATAATGGTGTGTCTGAAATTAAATAATTCAAAGTATAAAATTAAATTTTTGAAAATTATTTTGTTCCGAGAGTTTTAATAATTTTTTCAAAATCCTGTTTTGAATTAAAAGGTATTATTATATTTCCTTTACCTTTTTTATTCATTTTAATTTCAATTTTTGCATTCAGCCGTTTTGACAGATTCTCTTTCATTTTAATGTATTCATCAACAAGACGGAATTTTATTGTTTTACCTGCAGGTTTTGTTTTTGAGGATATGTTGCGGACAATTTCTTCGGTTTTTCTTACCGATAAATATTTTTTTACGATATCATTAAAAATGGCAAGTTGTGTTTTTTCATCCTCAACATTTATCAACGCACGGGCATGACCCATTGATATTTTGTTTGCTTTGATTGCAACCTGTATCGCTGCCGGCAATTTCAGCAATCGTATATAATTTGTTATGGTGGTTCTGTTTTTGCTTAGTTTTTTTGAAAGTTCATCATTTGTAAGATTAAATTCTTTGGATAATCGCTGGAAAGCTAATGCCAATT
>JAQUPB010000215.1 GCA_029004185.1 Bacteroidales bacterium
CAGAGATTATCGAGTTAATGCTTTGCATAATACTAACCAATTAAACCAACCGCAATTTGAATTTCTTAAAAAAGCATTTGTCAATGGGACAATAGAAATACGATATGATGCTTCTTACGCATTTAAGAAGCACATAAAAAACGAAAATGTTTTTTATTTCATAAGAGATATAATTTTAAATTGCTCAAACCCCAACATCTTAGCGTTTGCAATAAATAGTATTATTACAAACAACCTAACAGAGCAAGAAAGAGATGGGCTAATAAATTCTGTTGAAGTTGACGTCCCAATTGTTCAACTCTATTTATTCAAACATAAAGTTTTTGCTAAAAAACATACTCAAGATGATTTAGAATCGATATTGTCTGTTGTTAACCAAATACCTTATCAATTAAGGCAAGAAGCCACTAATTTGCTAGTAGACGGATTTGGCCAAAACAATCTTCTTAAAGAAACACTAATTAAATCCATAGGCGGAAAGGGGCTTTATCGAGAAAGTTCGAACATAATTGATAATGAAATTGCTTGGAAAGTGCTTTTTCATTCCTTTAATAAAGATGCAGATGTAATTAACTTGATTAAATCTCAATTTGAGAATGAAGAATTTCCTTTTCATTCTGCCGATAGACACGAAATGTTTCAGTATATAGTTTATTATTTCAAAGGTAATAGCGAAATAATTTCTTCTTTTGAAAAATGGTTAGACAATCGCTTGAAAAAGTACAGATTTATAGATCCCGAAGTAGCGATTGCAAGTATTTTCATTCATTCCGAGAATCTGAAAAACATACTTCTTCAAGATTTGCCAAATACAGGGATTTCTCATTGGAATGTTATGGCTCTATTAGAAGGTTGGTCAGAAGACTCTGAGATAAAGGAAAGACTCAAAGAGTATTTCCGAACTATTGAAACAACAAAAACATCTGCTTCTGCTCATTTTATCTCTAAGGTTTTTGATATTCACGAAAAGGAAGAAGCAATAAAAATCTTAGAAAGTATTTTGTTCGATAAAAAAATAACATTTAGAGAAAGGGCAATTCCTGCGCTTATTGAAATAGACAAGGAATATTTTGAAAAAAATGTTTTAAAAACACTTATTGATGACCTTGATTCATTTCCCAAAGACATTTTCAGTCAATATTATACTGCACTTGATGTAATTGTAAAGAATTTTCATTCAAACACAACAGTGCAGTCATATGTGTTAGAGCGGATTGAAAGCGATAATAATTTATATAGTTTATCTGTTCAACATTTTCCGGAATTAATTAAAGAGGAAGAAAGGTTACTTAACAAATCAATTCCTTTATCAAAAGAATTCAGGTCGTTGATTATAGAGTTCTTTACTGATTTATCAATATTGCCGAGCAACATTGAAGCGGTTTTGAGCAATTTTGAAACAGAAGCAGTAGAAGAAGTAATGGGTGATATGGCAGTTTGCTTATTCAAGCATATCAAAGAAAAAAATGCAAGTAAAATTATAGCTTTGAGTAAGCCGTTAATTTTTGCAAGAGGATTTGATTATGAAGTAAAGAGAAGTATTGCGTTTACAGGATTTTTAATTTCGAAAAAATTAGACGAGTATTTTTCCATAGAAGATGATGAAAACCCAAAAGACAAATCAAGGCTTCTTGACATTTTTAGTGAACACGCATACAGAAAAGCTTCAAGCGGGATAATGATTAAGTCTATAATTGAGAATTTTGATTATCTCATTTCATACACTGGCAAAGATTTTAATTCAATTGTTGGGCATCTAAAACACACCAAAGATATTGAGGATATTTGGGGCTTCTTTGCAAGACATTCTGTAAGGTCATCTCCTACATACCCGTATATAATGGAGTTTATATCGAACCATTATACAACAATTAAAAATAATTCTATAATTAGTTTTCTAAATAGAACAACACCTAAAAGCCCTATTTTAAAGGACATTTTATTGCGAATTATTAATAATCCTGACAGAGGCAATAGAATTCTTGCGGGTAGACTATTAGGAACAAATTTTAAAAATGATAGTCAAGTTTACGAAGAAGTGAAAAAGATTGAACACGGTGAGAATTCGGGTAAAATTATTGCCCTATGCAGTGGTTGGTCACAAGAACCTATTCTTAACAAAATGTTTGATGATATAATTAAAAATCAATACCACGTTGATGATTATGTAGGCTTCAATCTCAAATTTTTATTTCGAGATGTAAACAATTTAACTGAGTTTTTAAAAGGCATCTTTACAAATGCTGGCGACATTAAACGCTATCATAAGTATTTTTTTGTTCCGATGATCGAAAGGCTGAAAAGAGATAAGGATTTTGGTTTAGCTATCAAAAAACTTTTGTTATCGAGTCAATCGATAAATGAAAAAATATCTTTTTATAATTTACTGTCTCAAGCCGGAATGGTGGACGAAGATGTAACTCTATGGAAAAACAAAATAACTGATTTTAAGAATGATTTTGGTTACGACATAGTTTCAAACAAGACCGTTCGTCTGAAAGACGTTTTTCACGACTATTACTATTAGTCAGAGAAGAATTGAAGAAAAACAGAAGAATACACCGTACCTCAGTTGTTCGTAGTAAGTAAAATAGTAGCGGTTGTGCGAAGATTGTATCTTCGCACAAAATAATTAAAAATATTAGGGCATTCCACCAATTGCCACCCACAACCTAACACAAATTGGTGTCAGGCTATTCGCTTCAATACTTTTATTCGTTCCTCATAAAAGTATTTTCGCTTCTATCCTTAATGCACGCTATGTTTTAGCTTTATTCTGAAACCATTCCTTTCGCAGTATGATTTTTTTTTATTATTTACATCGAATTATGAAATTTTATATAAGTTTGTAATGCATTAGTTTTAAATGCAATAATAAGTTATATAAAATATTCACTAAAACTTATACGAATTTTAATATTAAAATTAAATCTTAAATTTGTAAAAAAATAAGTATGATTCAGCAATTAAGTATAAAAAATTTCAAATCAATTAAAGATTTGAATATGCCCTGTAAAAAATTAAATGTTTTTATAGGCGAACCTAATAGCGGAAAAAGTAATATTATTGAGGCATTGTCACTGCAAAGCCAAAATGCGCTTGGACCAATTTTGAGTAAAGACATGTTCCGTTATAAAACTATTGGAGATTTGTTTTACGACTTTAATATAAACAAACCAATAGAAGTGAACACAGGAGATAAATACACTTTGCTGAAATATGCGATTCGTGAAAATGGCGTGCTCGAAAATCAATTTCATCTTTTGCTTGATTCTCAAAAAGATAAAGAAAAACCTATAAAAATTGCGCATGATGGAAGAGTAAATGATTCGGGAATTTTAGGTAATACTAATGTTCATTTTTATGAATATAAAAAACTTCTTGATTTCATAATTTCTTATATGCCTCATCTTTCAGTACCTTTTGGGGACAACTTACCATCATTATTGTTATCTAATGCTGAATACAAAAAATGGGTATCAGAGTTTCTGAAATCAAAAGGTTTGACCTTAACTATAAAGCCAACCGAAAATGAAATATTAGCAAGCAAACTTATAAATGGTGATATTTATAGTTACCCTTATTTTTCTTTGTCAGAAACATTGCAGCGGATAATTTTTTACACAATTGCTATAAAGAGCAATAAAAATAATATTATTTTATTTGATGAACCCGAGAGTAATACTTTTCCGTTTTACACAAAATATTTAGCCGAAAGAATTGCATTGGATAAAACCAATCAATTTTTTATTACAACTCATAATCCGTATCTTTTATTAGGGCTTATTGAAAAATCAAAACAGAATGAAATAAATGTTTGCATTACACAAATGAAAAAATATCAAACAATTGTTTCGGTGTTAAAAAATAAGCAGATTTCTGAGTTGTTGGATTTAAATTTCGATGTATTTTTCAATTTTGATAAAATTATTGACTTATGAAGCAAGTTCATGTTGAGTGCAAACCAGATGAACTTTTGGTTTCAAAGTTAGGTTTTCAAAGAAAATTCGTAATGCATCATTCCGGAAAATCTCGCGTATTTCACGCTATTAGTAAAACAAACCAACAACTTGCAATGGTTGATGAAGACCCTGATAGTAGTAAAACTAATTATGAAAAGAAATTGAAATTCATCGAAGAATTTAAGGGCATAAAATATTTTTCTGACAAGTCAGGCAATAAAATATTCTTTTTGTAAATCGTCAGCAAAAAGTTTACCAGTAGGGTGAAAAAGTTAAGGTGTGGTTTTAGAGAAAAAAATGTTTAATTTTAACTAAAACTAACACTTATGGAAAACACAAACAACAAAAAACAAAGT
>JAQUPB010000216.1 GCA_029004185.1 Bacteroidales bacterium
TATTGGTTTTATAAAATTCAATTAAAAGATTTTTTAAATCTTTAAATGCAGGCAGCGAAACAAACACGTTGCTTCCATCGGGAATTTGTTTAACAAAATTACCGGCAGGAATTTTTCCGAGTTTAATGGTATCGCCGCCCGGTTTATGCAAAATCCACGATTCGCCGTTAAAATAAATAGTATATATGTTATTTGCTGAAGCAAGGTCGCTGACAATATTTATTTTTTCATTTGATTTCAAACGGTTATAAATTTTTGATGCAACATCTGCAAGTGAAGTCAAATCGAAAGAACCTGAAGGAATATAAATTTTCAGTGAGCTTTGTCCGGAAAATGTCCACTTTGTAACTTCAAACATATCGCCTGCTTTAACGAGACTGAAATTGCCTTTGATAATTTTCGCAGCAGAGCTGTTGGCGCCGTTAACTGCGACTATCTGCAATTCAACAGTATCTTTTTCATAAATTTTCTGCAAAATGCAATTCTCATTTACTCCCGAAATATATCCACCCTGGAGAGTGATATTATCTTTACTTTCATTTTTCAGAACAGCGAGAGTAGTTGTATTTGAAATTGTTTCGCGCGGAGTTCCTATTATTGACTGATTTCTTCTTGTTTCATTTCCTTCAAAAACCGGTTCCTGTGATTTGCCGTTATATTTAACAACAGCACGTATGCTTTCGAATATTTTTATTGCCGGTGAGTTTGCAGGCAGTGTTTTCAATGCCTGTAAAAAAGCAAAAGTAAATGCGCCATGCGGGTTGTTTTGTTCATCAACCTGTTCCTTGGCTGTTTCAAAGTCCTGTGCAGCAGAAATAATAAGAACATTTTTTTCGATGAGGTTATGCGGCGTGGAAGGGTCGTCAACCTGGGCATTGGCAACAGGCTGGAGATATCTGGATTTAGGTTCTTTTTCAGCAAGACCTCTGCCTATGGAACCGCTATGGCAACTGTCATATATTATTGTAAGTATCACACCTTTTTCTGCAAGCTGATAAAAAAGTTCATTTAATTCTTTATCGCGGATATCGGAAGTTCCCGTATAAGCATCGGCAGGAACCATAGTTTCATCTTTACCGTCGGATTCCTGACTGCTAACATTTTTTATCTGCGAACCGTGTCCTGCATAATAAATAAAAACAATATCCCCTTTTTTTGATGTTGCAATCAGATTTTTCAAACTGTTAATAATATCATTTTTAGTTGCTTTATCGTTCGCAAGAAAAGTGATGTTATTTTCGGTGAATCCGTATTTTGATATCAACGTTGCTTTTATTGATAATGCATCGTTAACGCATCCATCAAGGTTTGTCCATGTTCCGCGCGATGAATTCGAACCCGAAGCATTTTCGGGTTTATAAATGTCTATTCCGATTACCAGTGCTCTTTTGGTAACCTGGGCTGACAATGAAAATGCTCCAAGTAAAAGAAGAAGTGCTATAATTATATATTTCCGTGAAGTGTTCATAATAGTTAAATTGCTTAATAATAAAATAAAATTCATTTCTTTCGGGAATCTATAAAAACTCGGATATCGAGACGGACAAGAAATTCAAACCGGAGTTAACTTTTTGTTAATGAGGATTTGGATTTCGCAGTCCAACGATGAGATAAGGGTTTTTATAGGTGCCCATTAATAAAAAAGCTGTATCAAAACTGTTAAAGTTCCAATACAGCTTTGTTTGTATAAGTTATTTTAGTTTACTTTTAATTTAAAGTAAAAATAGCTTTCGCAATTTCCTGAATTTTTCCATTCATAAGTTCCGCCGGTTGTTACGCAATAAATTGTTTTATAACCTGCAGAAAGAGTAACTCTGTTTTCACTTTCCCATGGGTCTAATGTTCCTCTGTATATTCCGTCAACATAAACATCAATATAGTATCCGGTATAATTATCAAAACCCAGAATGCAATTGTCGCCTCTTGTTTTTTCGGGTTGTGCCACCGGAGTGTCAGTAGTCGGACGCCCCTGTTTAATATTGGGATTTTCACCTCTGCTTTTTTCTACTTTTGCGGAATTAACATCCACTGATTTCTTTTCTTTTGTCTGACCAAATGTATTTGATGTGCAAAAGAAAATTGCTGCTGCGAAAACAAATAAAACTGCTTTTTTCATTTTTTTAGAGTTTAGTTTATTAATTGATTTTTATTTTAAAATGGAGTTCAAAATTACAAAAACTTTTCTTTAAAAAAAATATTTTAAAGATTAATTTGTATGTTAATTTTTCTTAATAAAAAGAGAGAATCTGTTACATAAAACCCTGTCGGAATTTAAAATTCCGACAGGATTAATGAATTTTTACCGTATAATTACCTCTTCACAACAATAGTCCTGTTCACAGCTCCTTCACTTCCTATTACTGTTACTATATAAATTCCTTCGCTCTTATCAACTAACGAAATTTCTTTTCTTAATCCTCCTTTTGTTGTAACGTTCTTTTCCTGATAAACTACTATTCCCAATAAATTCATAACCCTTATTTCTATATCATCTTTACTTGCTGAATTTATTTCAAGTATAAAATTACCGTTATTAGGATTCGGGTATATTCTCATGCCGTTGCCAGCAAAGTGTTCTTTAACTCCAACTGTAACCTGTACCACAGATATTGCTGTATTCATACATCCGTTCCCGTCAACTCCTGTTACAAAATATGTTGTAGTAACAGTAGGACTAACAGTTATCGGATTTGAATTCATTCCATTGCTCCATGTGTAAACAAGTCCTCCGCTTGCTGTGAGGGTTGCCGAATTTCCCTGGATGATGCTGGGGCTGTTCGCAGAAATTGTCGGTAAAGGATGGACTGTAACAACTGCATGTCCAACATTTGAACATGTACTTGCGTCAACACCTGTTACCAGATATGTTGTAGTCACAGTAGGGCTTACTGTTTTCGGATTACCCATGCCCAATGCATGATCCCACACATAAGCCAAGGCACCGCTTGCTGTTAATGTTGCAACATTACCGGTGCAAATTTCCGGATTATTTGCCGTAATAATCGGTTTCGGATTAACCACAACTACCTGGGATGATATATCATGACAACCATTTGTAGTACCTGTAACCGTAAATGTTGTAGTTGTTGTCGGGGCCACTGTAATGGAACTACCGGTTTGTGAATCACTCCATGAATATGTAGAAGCACCGCTTGCATGAAGTGCTAATGCAACACCTTCACAAATTGTATTTCCTCCTGATGACGTTACAGTTGGAGAAGGGTTCACAGTTACAACTGTAACTGCAGTATTGGAACAAGCTGTTCCTGCTCCCGCGCTTCCTGTTACGTAATATGTGGTGGTGGTTGATGGATTTACAATTATTTGTTCGCCTTCGTCAAATGTACTCCACGTATATGTATTTGCACCGCTTGCAATCAAAGTAGCAGAATTTCCGCTGCAGATTGTCGGTGAATTTACAGTTACAACAATACTCGACGAAACATGAACAACCGACTGTGCTGTATTTGTACAGCTGTTTGCATCAACTCCCGTAACCGTATATGTAGTATTTGCGGTTGGGCTGACTGTAAAAGAATTTCCGAGTCCCAAACCATTATCCCACGAATATAATGAGGCGCCGCTTGCAGTTAGTACCGCAGAATTACCCGGACATATTGTGGGTTGGTTAATTATAATATTTGGCAGGTCATAAACTGTTACAACTCCATGTGCAACATTGGTGCATCCATTACCACCGCTTCCCGTAACAGAATATGTTGTAGTTACGCTTGGCGAAACAACAATATTATTCGTTGTTGCTCCCGTGCTCCATGTGTAATATATTCCACCGCTTGCCGTCAATGTTGCAGATCCTCCGGGACAATATGCATCATCATTTACTGCAATAGATGGAGAGGAATTAACATTAACATTTGCCTGTGCTTCATTTGTGCAACCATGAGTATCAGTTCCTGTTACATGATATACAGTGCCTGTTGTAGGATTTACCGTTTTAGGATTTCCTGCACCCAATCCATTATCCCATGAATAAAATGATGCACCGCTTGCTGTTAATGTTGCAGTTTCACCCGAACAAATGTTCGGAGAATTAACATCAACATTAGGAGCAGGGTTAACTGTTACAACTACCCATGTCTGGTTTGTAAATCCATTGCCGTCTATCCCAACTACTGTATAAGTAGAAGTATTGTTGGGATTAACTGTAATTGCACTACCTGTTTCAGTATTATTCCAATTCCATGTGTAACCAACTCCTCCGCTAACTGTTAAAACGACTGACTGACCCTCGCAAATTACAGGGTTGTTATTGATTATTGTTGGAAATTGCCTGAAATAAAGCTTATCTATATATA
>JAQUPB010000217.1 GCA_029004185.1 Bacteroidales bacterium
GGAACATGATGAAAAATGCAACTTTATAAAAAAACTTGCATCAAAAGTTACGGTTTTATCGGAAGTAGGTTCAAAGGAAGCCGGAATACTAATCAGCCCCAACAGATGGATTAAAATGATGGAGAGCGAACTTGATGCGGGAGCATGGAAAGTTATTGCCGAAGCCCGCGAAAGCGGAAATGTAGGCATATACAGGCCCAACAGCAGTCCTCATGTCACACTAGTCAACAAAATCCTTGCAAAAATCCCTCAGGAAAAAATAATATGGGAAACACCACAAAAACCTCAGCAGGTATGGTTTATTAAATTACTGGGAGCAAATGTAAACCTCGGAAATATTGCCACAAACGAAGTCATTTCTGTTGAAACAATACGTCTCGGATTGCGCGGCGACACTTTTTTGTCCTTCCTGCCAACCGACCTGCAGGAAAAACTTAAACAAAATGTGGAAGCTGGCATGAATGAAAAAGAAGCCTGAAAATGAACATTCGAACATTCGAACATTCGAACAATTGAACATTCGAACAATCGAACTATAATAATAACAAATGAGAGATATTGACGTAACGCTTGATGCAGCTCAGAAGCTCGGGCTTCTTCCCGAGGAATATGAAAAAATCAAACAACTTCTCGGCAAAAATCCCAATTTTACCGAACTCAGTATTTATTCTGTAATGTGGTCGGAACATTGTTCATACAAAAATTCTATTTTCTGGTTAAAAACATTACCGAGAAAAGGACAAAAATTATTAACCGAAGCCGGTGAAGAAAATGCAGGACTTATTGATATAGGCGACGGTCTGGCTTGTTGTTTTAAAATAGAGTCCCATAATCATCCTTCCGCTATTGAGCCTTACCAGGGAGCAGCAACAGGCGTAGGAGGAATAAACCGCGATATATTTACAATGGGAGCACGTCCCGTTGCCCAGTTAAATTCACTTCGTTTCGGTTTGCCTGAACATGAAAAAACAAAATGGCTGTTAAAAGGCGTAGTAAAAGGTATTGGCGATTACGGCAATGCTTTCGGCGTACCCGTTGTCGGCGGAGAAGTTTATTTTGAAGAATGTTATAGTACAAATCCCCTGGTAAATGCAATGTCTGTCGGCATTGTAAAAATAGGCGAAACAATTTCGGCAATTTCCGAAGGAGAAGGAAACCCTGTTTACATCGTAGGCTCGCACACCGGAAAAGACGGCATTCACGGAGCTACATTTGCATCGGAAGATATTACCGAAAGCACTTCCGAAAAACTTCCTTCCGTTCAGGTTGGCGACCCCTTTCAGGAAAAACTTCTTCTGGAAGCAAGTCTTGAAGTAATAAAATCGGGAACTGTGTTAGGAATGCAGGATATGGGAGCTGCAGGTATTATTTGTTCAACTTCCGAAATGTCGGCAAAAGGAAAACACGGAATGGAAATTCACCTCGACAAAGTACCTTTGCGCCAGCAGCAAATGAAACCTTACGAAATACTTCTTTCCGAATCGCAGGAAAGAATGCTCGTTGTGGTAAAAAAAGGGAAAGAAAAAGAAGTTGAAAGAATATTCGAAAAATGGGACCTGAATTGCAGAATAATCGGAAAAGTAACAAAAGGAAATGCCCTTAAGTTTTATATGAACGGCGAACTTGTTGCAGATGTTCCTGCCGATTCGCTTGTATTGGGCGGTGGAGCTCCCGTTTATAAAAGAGAATACAAAGAACCGTCATATTACGCTGAAACAAAAAAATTCTCAATAAACAATATTCCTGAACCCAAAGATTTAAAAAAGATCTCGGTTTGTCTTGCAAAAAATCTGAATATTGCATCAAAGAAATGGGTGTGTGAACAATACGACTCAATGGTGCAAACAATAAACATGAGCACTAATTGCATCTCAGATGCTGCAATGGTGAACATAAAAGGAACAAACAAAGCACTGCTGCTTACTGTTGACTGCAATGGACGTTATGTTCATGCCGACCCTGAAGCAGGCGCAAAGATTGCTGTTGCCGAAGCCGCAAGAAATATTGTTTGCAGCGGAGGAGAACCTGCGGCAATTACAAACTGTCTTAATTTTGGAAACCCTTACGTTTCAGAAGCATACTGGCAGTTTGTCTGTGCGGTAAAAGGAATGGGTGAAGCATGTAAAAAGTTTGATACTCCCGTAACTGGCGGAAATGTTAGTTTTTATAATCAGACAATTATTGATAATAAGACCGAACCTATTTATCCAACACCTGTCATAGGAATGGTGGGCATTCTCGACGACAAGAAAAATCAAATGACACTTGATTTCAAAAAAAGCGGAGACATAATATTTTTACTGGGAACTCCGAGGGAAGACATAAATTCTTCGCAATATCTCGTATCGTATCATAATGTAAAATTATCTCCTCCTCCGTTTTTTGATATTGACGAGGAATATAAAGTTCAATCGGTAGTAAAAAAATTAATTAAAAATAAAATTATCGAATCTGCTCACGATGTTTCCGACGGCGGATTATTCATAACATTGCTCGAATCGGCAATGCCAAATGAACTGGGATTTGATATAATCACTCCTGCCGAAATCAGAACCGATGCTTTTTTGTTCGGCGAATCACAAAGCAGAATAGTTGTTTCCGTTAACCCAAAAAATGAAATTAGTTTTATTGATTTCATGATGCAGTCAAAAATCCCTTCCACCTTGCTCGGACATGTTACAAAAGGGAAAATACAAATCAATGATGAATTATGGACTCCGGTTAAAGATTACAAAAATATTTATGATAATGCCCTGACTGAATATGCGAATGAATGAAAACTGAAAACTTCAAACTGAAAACTCTAAACTAATTTCATGTCAAAATACGGTAAATGGATAGGTGGCGGGCTGGGCTGGGCTTTCGGCGGTCCTATCGGAGCCATTATAGGTTTTGCTATCGGCTCGATGCTTGATAGTTCCACAGTTACATCATCTTATACAACCAATACTACAACAGGCAAAGATTTTGAAGTAAGCTTTCTTGTTCTTACTGCTGCTGTTATGAAAGCCGACAACAAAATCCTGAAATCGGAATTGGAATTTGTGAAAACTTTCTTCATAAAACAATTTGGCGTTGAAGAAACCAAGTTGAGAATGCTTATGCTCCGTGAAATAATGAAAAAAGATATTCCTGTTCACGAAGTTTCTTTCCAGATAAAACAACACATGGACTATAATTCCCGTCTGCTTTTAATACAATATCTCTTTGGAATTGCATCGGCTGATAATGAAGTGGCGCAGGTGGAAATAGACCTTATTGAAGCCGTTGCAGGATACATGGACATAAGCCGTAATGACTGCGACTCAGTTAAGGCAATGTTCGTAAAAGATTTTGCAAACTATTATAACATACTGCAGGTTCCAAGAACTGCAACCAATGATGAAATAAAAAAATCATTCCGCAGATTAGCCGTAGAGTACCATCCCGACAAAGTAATGTATCTCGGTGATGAATATCAGAAGGCGGCAAAAGAAAAATTCCAGAAACTAAATGAAGCATACGAAGCAATAAAAAAAGAAAGAGATATTAAATGAATGACCCCGAGGCAGAGCCTCGAGGTATCTGGGCTTTTATTGTATTCTTTCCTAAATATAAATATATTTTAATTGTTTTTATATGTTTGCTTATAATGTCAAAAATCAGCCACAGATTCACAGATTTAATTATTTTTATATTTTTGATAATCTGTGAATCTGTGGCATATTTTTTATTTTCGACTCCAAGGCGTAGCCTCGAGGAATTCTTTTGATTAAAATATGCAGTTTCATATAATATTTTTATATCAAAATTTTTTGCAAATAAGAAATTTATTCGTATTATTGCATAACAATTCCCGAAAAGTTACAATTTCCTGTAATAAACATCAATTACATTTTGCGGAATAACATCAAATAAAACCAGATTTATTGAATGAATTTATACACCAATCCTTCTATTTATTAACCTAAATTATTTTACTACATGTACGATATCATTGAATTGAACAATAAGCTTTTGCCCGAACTCAAAGACATTGCTAAAGGCTTGAACATCCCCCAATTTGACATTCTGAAAAAACAGGATTTAATTTATGCCATTCTCGACTTTCAGGCAATGAACAGCAAAACCGAACAACCGGATAACGGAAATTCGAACGGCGATAAACAAAAAAAATTCAGAAAGCCAAGAAGCAGGGAACAAACACCTGCTGATGCCATAATACCTGAAACCTTAAAAAAGGAAGACCCTTGTCTCGCAGAAAATATTTTTA
>JAQUPB010000218.1 GCA_029004185.1 Bacteroidales bacterium
AGGAGTTTCAAAAGGGCAAACCGATATTGAATTGCAATACATACGACCATGGGAAAACACAGAATCTTTATACACTTTTAAAATTACTGTGATTTCTGGCGGTGTATATGAGGGTTCCGAAAAACCATACATTATTAGTGATACAAAAGACAAGAAAATTGCATATACTCCAAACAAGGCATTACCAAGCAGTTTTAACTGGGTTGACCATCATATTATGACTCCCGTAAAAAATCAGGGAAGTTGCGGCAGTTGCTGGGCTTTTGCAAATTGCGGTGTTTTCGAAGCGTTGATTAACGCAAGAGATGTAAAAGTAACAGATTTATCGGAACAGTGGTTTGTAAATTGTTCTACAAATAGTCCGCTGATGGGACACAATGCCGGATGCCAGGGTGGATATTTTGGCGGCAATGAATTCACCGATCTGGGCTGCGTTTATGAACCTGATGAACCATATACACAGGTTAACGGAACATGTGATGTTTCTTATGCTTTTCATGAAAAAGCCGATGGCTATAAAATAATTTTGAATGATTCAATGGTTCCTCCGCCAGTAGATACCATAAAATATTATTTATATTATTATGGACCATTATGGATTACTTTCGCAGCAAGCAGTACACAATTCCAGCAATATAAATCAGGAGTTTTTACTTATGATGACCCCGCCGCGCCTGACCATGCCGTGGTGCTTACAGGCTGGGATGATGCCAACCAATGCTGGATTGTTAAAAATTCGTGGGGAATAGGTTGGGGCGAAAACGGATATTTCAGAATGAAATGGAATGTTTGCCGCGTTGGCGCCTGGTCATGTTACATTAAATATAAAGGATTATATAATCAAAATGCAAAACCAACAGCTAATTATGTTGCTGATGATATAACAACATGTGATGGTGTGGTTAATTTCACCGACAGGTCGCAAAACATTCCTTCATCATGGAATTGGGATTTTGGCGATGGTCAGAATTCTACTTCAGAAAATCCTTCGCACACTTTTTTGAGCAACGGCACATATACAGTTAAATTAAAATCCACTAATTCGTATGGAAGTGATTCGATTACTAAAGCAAATTTTGTTGTGGTAAACAGACCAACAGCGCCCGCAACAACCGGAGGTTCAGCCAATCAGGGTTCAAGTGTTACTTTAACTGCCACGGGTGTGGGAACGTTATATTGGTATACAACATCAACAGGAGGAACTTCAATCGGAACAGGCGCTTCAATTACTGTATCGCCAACAATAACTACCGACTATTATGTGGAAGATCAGATTGCTTCAGCAGCTCAGAATGTAGGAAAAGTTGACTCAACTGGCGGCGGCGGATTTTTTACAGCAAATTATTATCACGGATTGTTATTTGATGCAATGTCGCCATTAACAATTAAATCGATAAAATTTTATTCCAATAAAAGCGCTAACCGGCAGATAGATGTTTTAAACGCTTCTACAGGAGCGGTTGTCGCAACCAAAACCGTTAGTATTTCAAATGGAATGAACACCGTTACTCTTAATATTGCTTTGCCTGCCGGAACAGGATATTTTATCAAGATAAGCGGTTCAACCCCAACGACTGTTAATTTATACAGAAACAGCACGGGACCGTATGGTTATCCTTATGCCATAAACAATTTAATTTCAATAAATGCTTCAGATATTAACGCCAACTATAAAAATAGTTATTATTATTTTTATAACTGGCAGGTGCAGGCTCAGAATTGTATAAGTCCTAGAACAAAGGTTACAGCCACTATAATACCTACGGGAGTTAATGAAATAAATTCGCAAACGTCAATTGATGTTTATCCAAATCCTACAGACGGGAAATTTTATATTTCAATAAACGGAAGTACTGAAGAATTTGATTTATCAATTTACAATATTCAGGGGCAGAAAATTATAAGTCAACAGGGCATAAGGCATAAGGCAAAAGTGGATGTTAGCAATTTACAAAGCGGTATTTATTTCTTTAAAATCACAAACAATACTTTTACCAAATTTGATAAAATTGTTGTAGTGAAATAAAAAGAAGAATTTGCCACAGGTTCACAGATTACTGAAAGAAATAATTATAAATCTGTGAATCTGTGGCATTTTATTTACTAATGACTTAATGACTATTGACGTTTTTATTCTTAGGGCATAATTCCGCACCTTCATATCTTTTGCATCGCGGCTTGCAACCCAAACATTGGTTTACTTCTTCATTTCTGTATGCTTTATCAGCCCATTGAGGGTCGGTAAGTAAATCGCGCCCTATCGCTACAAAATCGGTTAAATTGTTTTCGATAAGAAAAGATGCTCTTTCGGGAGTTTTAATTTCGTTTACAACAATAACGGGAATTTTTAGATGTTTTTTAATTTGAGTTCCGCTGTATACAATCCAGTTGTATTCGAAGTTTTCGGGTACCTTTGGGATAAGCCTGTTAACTCCGCCATGCGATACATTGAGAATATCAACCCCGAGTTTTTCAAGTTCCTTCGCTATTTGAATTCCATCGTCTAAAGTCGGGGCATTAGCGCCCATTCTGTAACATATAATAAAGTCATTTCCAACTTTATTTTTTATTCCTTTTATTATGTCACCTGCAAATTTCAATCTGCTTGCAACACTTCCTCCGTATTCATCAGTTCTTTGATTTATCGAAGCCGAAGCAAATAAATTCAGCAAATACAAATGAGCGCCGTGTAGTTCCACGCCATCGAAATCCGCTTTTTTTGCTCTTACAGCGCCATTAATAAAATCATTTGTAATTTTCTTGATTTCTTCAACAGTTAAACTGTATGACCTGCTGATTTTAGTATCTATTGAAGGACCAACTGCTCTTTCTGAAACTGTTTCGGGAGTATAAAAACCTCCGTGATGCAATTGTAATAACATAACAGAACCAAATTCATGACATGCATTTGTTATTTTTTTCATTCCTTCTATTTGCGAATCGTTCCAAATGCCAAGCTGGGGAACAAACCCGCGCCCTTCTTTTTTTACTGCCGTGGCTTCAACAATTATAGTTCCCACATTTGCTTTTGCTCTTTCTTCGTAATGCCTGACATGTTTCTCATTAACAAATCCGTTTTCATCCGACCAGCCGAAATTTACCATTGGCGGCATTACTATTCTGTTCTTTATTTTAATTCCCTTTATTTCGAAATCTTTAAATATTGCTTTCATCTATAAATATTTTTATGCAAAATTAATTTATTTTTAGTTGAATTGCTAAATTGTTTAATTGTTAAATTGCCAAACCTTTCGTGATAGTCAAACTCGTCAGAATTGTTAGCTTTTCACACCTCATACTTCTTACTTCTATTTTTAGAAGTTATTTATTTGAATTTTGTATACATTGCCTTATAAATTATTATGGATAAAACCGACATTTTTTTACCCTGCTTCCGTTTATTTAAAAATAATATGTAATTTTGTTGATATAAAAAATTCTTTGATGACAGAAAAGAAGAACATAACGAAAAACACTCTTAAAGAAAAACAAGCTGAAACAACAGGGACTGAAGAAACCAAAGAAAAAGAACCAAAAACAAAAGAACCAAGGCAGAAGAAAGAAAAAAAACAATTCACCCTTGACAGCAGGTTTTTTCGTGTAACAGGATTGATTTTTATTTTATTGTCGGTATATTTCCTTATTGCTTTCAGTTCATATATTTTCACATGGGACGTAGATTTTGATAAGGTAAAAGGTTCGTGGCTGAGTCTGATGACAGACAACAACGTGAAAGTAGAAAACTGGCTTGGCAAGTTCGGTGCTGTAATTTCACATATTTTTATTTATAACGGCTTTGGTGTTGCATCATTCCTGTTCGTTCTCATATTCCTTACAATTGGCTTGAAACTTTTCATACAGGTCTCAATGTTTAATTTAAAAAAGCTTCTCGGGCTCTCGTTCTTCCTTCTTATAATGATTTCGGTTATTTTAGGCCATTTCTTTGTTAAAGATGATTTTTTGTTTCTTGGCGGAGTGTTCGGATACCAATCGAATTTATGGCTAAACGGAGTTTTCGGCAACATAGGAACTACATTCCTTCTTGTATTTTCAGTTTTTATATTTTTTGTTGTTGTATTTAACAGTTCTTTCAGCTGGATGAAATCAATTTTCATGGCAAAAGCAGAAGGGGCTGAAGCAACAGAGATTGAAGAAACTGCAGAAACAACAGAATTGAAAAATGTTT
>JAQUPB010000219.1 GCA_029004185.1 Bacteroidales bacterium
TGTATTTATGATTCAAGAGATGAAATAAAAGATATTCTTGAAAAATACAAAAAACATAATGTATCGAATGTGCTTGCCCTGCGTGGCGACCCGCCGAAAGATAACCCGATGTGGAAACCGAAAGAAAATAATTTTAAATTCAGTTATGAACTTGTGGAATTTATCCGTGAAAATCATGGCGATGATTTCAGCATTGGTGTTGCGGGTTTTCCCGAAGGTCATCCGATGTGTAAAAATAAAGAACTTGATGCACAATATTTAAAACAAAAAATTGATGCAGGCTCCGATTATGTTATTACTCAATTATTTTTTGATAATGATGAATATTACAATTACGTTGAACGTTTGAAGAAATTAAATATAAATGCCCGCATAATTCCCGGTATTTTCCCGATAACAGATTACGAAGGACTGCAACGTCTTTGCCAAAACTGCGGAACAAAAATTCCCGACAATGTTAATAAGATTTTTTCTGATATAAAGAATGACAAGGAAGCTGTGATTGAAGCGGGCATTCAGTTTGCAACAAATCAATGCATAGATTTATTAAAAAACGGTGCTCCTGGTTTACATTTTTATACGTTAAATAAAATTTATCCTACCTCTATAATCCTCAATGCAATAAAAACCGAACTCGGAATTGAATAATGAAATATTTAGCAATAGAGTAATATTTTTTAATCATAAATACTTTAAATGGCTGCATTGTTTAATTGTCAAATTGTTAAATTGTTAAATTGTTGTTTTTACTGTCGGTGGTTGATTTTTAACAATTTAACAATAAAACAATTTAGCAATTTTATTTAAGAAAGAATAAATTTCAACCCCTTTGCAGTATAATTTATATATTTGCTTTTTAATTTAAAACTGAAAACTCTAAACTAAAAACCAAAAAATATGTCAGAAGTTATTGATACCACGTTATCAGCAAAATCAATGGAATTGATAGAGCTTGAAAGTAAGTACGGAGCACATAATTATCATCCCCTGCCTGTAGTTTTATCGAAAGGTGAAGGTGTTTATGTTTGGGATGTTGACGGAAAAAGATATTATGATTTCTTGTCTGCATACTCAGCAGTAAATCAGGGGCACTGCCATCCAAAGATTATTGGTGCAATGGTTGAACAGGCAAAAAAATTAACACTTACATCAAGGGCTTTTTATAACGATTCGCTTGGCGCATACGAAAAATATGTAACGCAATTCTTCGGTTATGATAAAATTTTACCGATGAATTCCGGCGCTGAAGGAGATGAAACTGCAATTAAACTATGCAGGAAATGGGCATACACAAAAAAAGGAATTAAAGAAAATGAAGCGAAAATCATATGCTGTGAAAACAACTTTCACGGCAGGACAATTATGGCGATTTCTTTATCAACCGATCCTGATTCATATGCGGGATTCGGTCCCTTTGTTCCGGGAATTATTAAAATACCTTATAATGATTTAGGTGCATTGGAAAAAGCATTGCAGGATCCCAATGTTGCGGGATTTCTTGTAGAGCCTATTCAGGGTGAAGCCGGTGTTTTTGTTCCTGATGATGGATATCTTGCAGGTGCTTACAAGTTATGCAAATCAAAAAATGTATTATTCATAGCAGATGAAGTTCAGACAGGTATTGCGCGAACAGGAAGACTTTTGGCTTGCGATCATGAAAATGTGAAGCCCGATATTTTAATTCTTGGAAAAGCATTGTCGGGAGGAGTTTATCCTATTTCTGCGGCTCTTGCCAACGATGATATAATGCTTTGCATAAAGCCCGGCGAACACGGTTCTACTTTCGGTGGAAATCCTCTGGCTGCAAAAGTTGCGGTTGCCGCATTGCAGGTTATTAAAGATGAAAAGCTTGCCGAGAATTCCGAAAAAATGGGAAAAATTTTCAGGAATGAACTTAAGAAAATTGATTCCCCGATGATTGAAATAATAAGAGGTAAGGGATTACTCAATGCAATTGTTATTAAACCGATAAAAGGTAAAACCGCCTGGGATGTTTGTCTTAAAATGAGGGATAACGGATTACTTGCTAAACCAACTCACGATAACATAATCCGATTTGCTCCACCATTGGTAATAAACGAAGCACAAATAATGGAAACTATCGGGATAATTAAAAAATCAATTCTGGCTTTCAGCTAAGTTATTTACTTTTCTCCTTTTCCTTGGTTTTCTTCGGAGTTTTCTCTGCTGAAGTTTTCTCTTTGGTTGTTTTCTTTTTAGGTTTTTCTTCAGAAGGTTGTTTTTTTACTTCGGTTTTCTTTACTTCATCTATTGGGGCTTCTGTGGGCTTTTCCTCTGCCTTTTGTTCGGGTTGTTTTTCTTCTTTTGATTCTTCTTCGGTCTTTTCTTCTTCAATTTTGTCATCAATCATGCCAAGTGTTTGCAATGTATTGTACCATAAAATCATTTTTTTGATGTCGGAAGAATAAACTTTTTCTTTATCGTATTCGGGAACTATGGTTGCAAAATATTCTTTTAATTTTGTATCATCGCTTTTGGCATCAACGGGAGTGTTTCCCTTTTCCTTGTCAAAAATCCTTTTGAAAACCTGAATAAGCGGTAATTCCTTGTCGGTGGTGTAAACAGCTATTTCTTTCAGGGCAATTAATTTTTGTGTGGCATAAGTCGGAATTCTTTTTTTATCGTTTAGAGATTCGAGAATTGCTCCTGTTTTTGTCTGGGCAATAAATTTAAAAAGTCCCGGCATTCCTGAAACTGCGAAAATGTCTTTTAGTGTCATAAGTTTTTGTGTTTTTACAAAAGTAAAAAATTAATTGTACAATAATGTGAATTCAGGATTTTATTTGAGAAATGTTTGAAAAATAACTCAAATTTTACTGATTAATTTATATTCAGTTTAATACATTTCACGCAAAGACCGCTAAGTATAATTCCGCAAAGACCGCAAAGTGTATGTTTTCTTTGCGAACTTTGCGGAAAATATTTTTATAAATTTTAAACACCATCTCATGTTATTAAGAAAACAAATAATATTTAGTATTTGTGCTTTAAGTGATTGTTATAATAAGCAATGATTATTTAAATTATTTTATAATTTTTATATTCGCCAATACGCCATCCTGTCCATTTTTCAATGCAATCGGAAATAACGGTTTTTATGTTTTTTTTCTTTTTTGGTTCAAAGGAAAATTTCCAGTTCATTGCATCAATTCTTTTTTGCATTACTGCAGGATGCGTACCGTCGAATTTTTCAAGAGAATCGATTTGTGAATAATCGAAACTTTCAACATCGGGAATATTTTTTTTTAACCAATCATCAGGATGCCATAATTTATGAAATGTTTGCTGTTTTGCCTGTTGCGCTTCAGGCGGCTTTACCCATCCATAATGATAAACGAAAGCATTAATTTGTTTTACATTCAATTTGTTGCCATTTTTTCTGAAACCCATTGCATCGCCAAAAGAATTAATTGTTTTGTCGTTTCTTATAATGCGCACTTCTTTTCTGTACCATTTTCGTGCAGCACCAATGTAATCATAAGAACCGTAAAAATGAAGATAATCAAAAAGCAATCCTTCAACATCTTTGTTGTTATTCCATTTCAGCATTGCTTCTTTTATTACCGGTAAATATTTTTCATGTACGGTTTCGTCTGCCTGAATATAAAAAGCCCAATCGGAATCAGATGAGATGTTTTTTAAGGCTTTATCGGTTTCAACTGCAAGAACTCTGCCGCCTTCACGGAGTGTATCATCCCAAACAGTATTTATGATTTTTATTTTGGGAGAATTTATGTTTTTAATTAAATGCAATGTTTCGTCTTCGGAATTACCAACAGCAACAACAAATTCATCGCAAAGCGGAAGAATGGAATTTATGGCTTCGACAACAGGATAGTCAAACTTTATGGCATTTCTGATAAATGTAAAACCGCTTACCTTCATTAATTTGTGAAATTGTGAAATTGTGAATTTGTGAAGTGTGCCTGTTTGAAATCAGGTAACAGATAATTTGCTGTTATTGATTTTTTATTATTCATTATTCATTATTACTGATGCGTTAATATTTCATTGAAACTAAATAAATTAAATTGTTCTTTGACATTTTGTTTGATTTGTTGTTTGGCAAACAGTTCATTTATCGGTGTTTTGG
>JAQUPB010000220.1 GCA_029004185.1 Bacteroidales bacterium
TTTTGTCGGAAACAAAATTTTTATTTCTTGTTAAACTGACCTGCCTTATACTTACAGGTTTGGATTCATTGCCTGTTCTGCCGGAAATATTTATGTTTAAATTAACTTTTGAAGGGATTAATGCATCGTAAATGTTAATTCCCCTGTATTTGTAATCGCCTACAGGTGCATAATTCTTTATTTCAACGCTTAAATCATATTCGTAAGGACTGCTTTGTGTTACCTTTATATATTCATTAAAAAACAAAGTATATGAAGCAGATTGAGCCGGTTTCGAAACATCTTCAGCTACTTTTGTTATAAAGTAATTTGATATGTTGTCGCTTTCGCTTTTTACAGATGGTATGAATTTAACGGTCTGCGAGCCCTTTGATGTGTTTTCGTATATGGGAGTTGTTTGCGGAATGCAGATTTTGAATGCAATTAATAAAATAAACATTGAAACAAATACCGCCTTTTTTTGCATAAAATATGCTTTTCGCAATTTCCTTGTACAAAAGTATACAAATAAACCCATTGAGATTTGAACAAATGATTAACCAAAATAAAGATGTTAATGTAATAGTTTATTAATTTTTTATTTTTTACATTTGAAACCACAACCAAAAGAAAACACATATTTTGTTGTCTAAATAAAATGTTAATCTAAAAACCTTATCTCCATGAAAAAATTATTTACTTTTTCCGTTGCGTTGCTCTTACTGCAATTTGTATCATTCTCTCAAACTTCCACATCGGCACAAAAATCCGTTGCCGGTGCAGAAAGAATTGTTTATGACAACAACCTGAATGTTCCCACCTATATGAAGTTCAAACAGGGTTCTGAAATAAATGTTTCCGACTTTGCAAACTGGATGCAGAAGAACTTTAGTACCGACAGCAGGATTTCATACAAACCCGTGAGTATCGAAAAAGACAATATCGGCATGGTGCATTACCGTTACCAGCAAACTTTCAACGGTCATAATATTGAAAATGCGATTTACATCCTTCACACAAAAAACAATAAAATACAATCGGTGAACGGAAAAATATTCGATGCAATTGATAATGTTTCTGCAACAGCCGTTTTATCCGAAAAAAATGCACTTGACAAAGCGCTGAATTATTTCGCTGCGAAGCAATACAAGTGGCAGGTAGCTTCGGAAGAACTCATGCTGAAGAAAAACACAAATAATCCCGATGCAACTTATTATCCGAAAGGAGAACTTGTTTATGTTGCGGCAAACGGAGAACTGAATGCCCGCAATTTGAAACTTGCATACAAGTTCAACATATATTCTGTTGTTCCTTTGAAACGCGAATACGTTTATGTTGATGCTTCAAGCGGTGAAATTATATGGACAGCCAGCAGAATTTTTATTTCCGATGTAACGGCAACTGCAAGCACAAAATACAGCGGAACACAAACTATAACAACCGACAGCATAAATGCCACATCATACAGATTGAGGGAAACAGGCAGAGGCAATGGAGTTGAAACTTACGACCTGAACAACGGAACCGATTACATGGCAGCAGTTGACTTCACAGACACAGATAAATTATGGAACAGAACCGACATTGATCAGGGAGCAACCGACGGACACTGGGGCGCCGAAAAAACTTATGATTATTATTTATTAAAATATGGCAGAAACAGTATTGATGGAAACGGTTATAAATTGAGAAGCTATGTTCATTATGACGTTAATTACTCGAATGCTTTCTGGGATGATGAAAAAATGACTTACGGTGACGGCAGCAACAGCAAACCATGGACAGCTCTTGATATTTGCGCTCATGAAGTAACTCACGGACTGACAAGCAACACGGCAAATTTAATCTACCAATACGAATCAGGTGCATTAAATGAAGGGTTCAGTGATATATTCGCTACATGCGTTGAATTTATGGCAAAACCCGCAACAGCAAACTGGACAATGGCAACAGATATCATGACCGGATTCAGAAATATTTCAAATCCTAACGCCACACAAAATCCCGATACATATCTGGGAACATATTGGCAGGCAGGCGGAAGCGACATAGGCGGTGTTCACACCAACAGCACTGTTTTAGGATATTGGTTTTACCTTTTGAGCCAGGGAGGCAGCGGCACCAACGATAACAGCAATGTATACTCTGTTCCTAAAATAGGAAGGGATACTGCTGCTCAAATTTGCTACAGAACTTTAACGGTTTATTTAACACCAACTTCAAATTTCTTTGAAGCACGAAGTAATTCTTTAATTGCCACAGCTGATTTGTTCGGTGAATGTTCCGCAGTATTTCAGGCTGTTGTCAAAGCGTGGTATGCTGTAGGCATCGGACCAAATTATGCTCCCGGTGTTGTTAGCGATTTTACTGCAGTTTCAACTTCAAACTGCTTTGTACCCTTTGAAGCTAAGTTTACCAACAACAGCACAAACAGCTTGTCGTACAAGTGGACCTTCGGCGACGGCACTTCATCTTCTGAAATAAATCCTTCTCATGTTTATACCGCCGGCGGCACATATACGGTTAAGCTTGTTTCACAAGGTGGTACATGCGGAAAAGATTCTGTTACTAAAACAAATTACATTTCAATTTCAACACCTGTTGCCGACCCTACTGTAACTCCTGCTGACGATTGCGACAGCGGCACAGTTTCACTGCTTGCTTCAGGCACAGGAATTCTCAACTGGTATAATTCTCTTTCGAGCAGTGCTATTCTTGATACAGGACATACATTTATTACACCTTTGATATATAATACCACAACTTATTATGTTCAGGCGGAAACTTCAATGCCTGTGCAGAAAGTAGGTCCTGTTGATAACACTATTGGTGCAGGCGGAATTTTTACGGCGGCAAACAATTACCATTTTCTGAAATTTAATGCCATGAAACCCCTGAAACTTCTTTCAGTGAAAGTTTATTCCCAGGGCGCCAGCGACAGGCAGATAGAAGTTTTGGATAATTACGGAAGAACAATCGCTGCAAAACATATTAACATTCCTGATGGAACAAGCCGTGTTACTCTCGACTTTGATATCCCGGTAGGCAATGATTTTAAATTAATATGCTTCACGGATGGACCGAATTTATACAGAAATACTGCCGGTTCGGCATATCCTTATACTATTACGGGACTCATTTCCATAACAGGTCAGAGCAGTACAACTCCAAGTTATTATTACTTCTTCTACGACTGGGAAGTACAGGAAACATCATGCAAAAGCGAAAGGGTTCCCGTTACTGCAACAATAAATTATTCACCTGAATCGGACTTTGGTTATGCTGTAAATGATTTATCGGTTCAATTCAATGATTCCTCTTTATACGCTACAGGCTATAATTGGGATTTCGGCGATGGAAACACATCTTCAGTTGCAAGTCCGGTGAATGCTTATGCTACTTACGGTACTTATATAGTTACACTCATTACTACCAACCCCTGCGGTTCCGATACATTGAAAGATACAATTGATGTTCTTTTTGTCGGTATAAAAGATAAAGCATTTGAAAATGTTAATGTTTATCCAAACCCCGCAAATGATTTGCTTAATGTTACAAACATGAATAACTGCAGAAATGCATTTATCGAAGTGTATGGATATGATGCAAAACTCGTTGGTGCATACACATTAAATGAACCTAATTCTACAATATCCATCAGAAGCTTGAAGCAGGGTTATTATTATTACAAAATAATTTCCGACAATAAAATTGTTAAGCAGGATAAACTTGTGATTATAAGGTAAGACATGATGTTAAATAAGTTAATTGTTAATCGTTAATTGTAAAAGAAATACAACTTAGTTAGCTTTCCTGCCTCAGTTATGGACATAATAAAATATGCCACAGATTCACAGATTTCAAAAAGAGCATATTTTTAATCTGTGAATCTGTGGCATTTTAATTTATTTTATTAAAGTTGTAAACGAAAAAGGAGTGAGTGTGGGAAAGTTTGTGAAAGAATAATTAATAATTGAAAAATATTAGTGATGCGTTAAAAAATGTTTAATTATATAAAAGTACAATAAAAACAATATATATAGAACGTTCTTTGATTTTTTGATTTGATTTGTGTGGTAACTTTGCTATAAAACAAAGTTATGAATAA
>JAQUPB010000221.1 GCA_029004185.1 Bacteroidales bacterium
AATAACAGTAGATTTGTATTATGTTTAATTTTAATGTAGTTAAAAACTACAATTTATACTGTGCGAAGTTACAAACTTCGCACAACGGGGATTTGTAGGTGTGGCTGTTACAGGAATAGATGCATACAATAAAGGACAATGGCAAAACCACCACACAGCAGATATAATAATAGGGTTGGGTACTACATTTATGTTGAGTGGTCCATGGGGTTGGGCTGCTGCGGGAGCTTATTTTGTGACAGATTTGACTGTGAAATATTATACTGGTAAATCAATTACGGAAAATTTATTTGATAATCAATAATCTTTTAAAATTATGTACAATTTTATTTTTAATTTCTTTTATAGATACCATAAGCGATTTAGGGATTTTAGCCCTAGGTTAACAGCTTCTTTGGCAGTGGGTATTACGATTTTCTTTCATTTATTTATGATTGCAAACATTGTGACCTTTTTCACGGGAATTAATTTTGCAGGTAAACCATTTAGTCAGGACTACTTTACCAACAAATTATACTGGATGCCATTTGCAATGGTATACGGATACATATTTGTTTTATACTACAATCATAAAAGAGCAATGAAAATAGTAAATAAGTACCCTGAAGATTATAAAGTGATAACTTTTAAAAATATTTTGTTGGTATTGCTAATAATGATTGTCCCTTTGCTTATAGGGATACAATTTTTAAATCATAGTCATTAGCTCAGTTGTCCGTAGTATATAAAACAGGTGCGGTTGTGCGAGTTTGCAACAATATCTGCGTTTATTATAACCTTTCATAGCAAATCAGTGTCTATTTTTTTACGAATTCTAATAACTTCCAAACGAATTCTCAAAATATCCCAGCGAATTCTAAAATGAACTTGATTCATGTGTTTTCTTTATATAAGTTTGCAACTGAAATAAAACATATAAAAACTAAAATTAAAATAAATACATGAAAAAGAACCTGATTTATATTGTTGCATTTTTTGCAGTAATATGTTTTTTTCCCGGTTGTAAAAAAGGCAGTGGGGATCCTGCTGTTTCTTTTCATTCGAGAAAAGCACGATTGTGCGGCGAATGGTATGTTAAGGAGGGAAGGGTTTCGTATGAAGATCCGGGGGTTTCTGAAATAGATGATTATAAAGACGGAAAAATCAGCATTAATATTATATCAAATAATGTTCCCGGTATTGGCGAGGGCGATTACGGGTGGGAATTTACAATTAACAGAAACGGAACCTATAGAATATACCAGTCGGTTCATGTTACTTATTTGCAAACTTTTGTCAGAACAGAAACAGGGTACTGGTATTTTCTGACAAAAAACAACGAAAATAAAGCAAAGAACAAGGAATGCGTGGCTTTTCAGCCGACAACCATCGAAGACAACCCGTCGACTTATGAATACAAATCGTGTAATCCGAGTATTTTTGAAATTGTTAAACTTAAGAATAACCAAATTATTCTGTGGAGAGAACACAAATATACTGAAAATGTCGGGTCTGCTTCAACTACCATTTCGTTGACATATAACCTGACACTTGAGCCACAGAAAAAATAAATTTATCTTTGCTTTCTTCAAAAAATCATAAAATAATGAGAAAAATATTTTTTTTAATATTATTTGTGTCAACAGGAATTTATGCGCAGGATTACATTCACTACTCGCAGATTATTGTTAAGCTGAAAGACAATGTAAAATATAATCTGAATAATGAAAAAAATATTAATTGCATTGGAATAAAAAGCATTGATGATATAAGCAGAAAATACAATGTTGTAGATGTCCGTAAGATAAGGGTAAAGGATAGAGAGTTAAATATTCTGATATTAGCATTCTCCGGCAGCGCCGATATTAAAAAAATAATTTCGGAATACTCGAAAATCAATGAGGTTGAATATTCCGAACCCGATTATAAAGTTGAGGCATACGGGAACGATAGAATTACACCCAATGACAATTGTTATCCTGTTCAATGGTCGTTAAACAATGATGGAACTTTCACGCAATACAAATCAATAACAGGTGCTGACATAGACATGGAACGGGCATGGGAAATAACCCGGGGCGACAGTAATATTGTTGTTGTAATTATTGATAGCGGATGCAAATTAGATGAACCTGATTTTGCCGGAAGGATATGGATAAATAAAGATGAAATACCTGATAACAGTATTGATGATGACCACAATGGGTTTGTTGATGATTATAAGGGCTGTCATACCGTTTTTAGTTATAACAATTATCCATGGGACGATTACGGACATGGAACAAATGTTGCAAGCATAATCGGAGCTACAGGTAACAACGGCATAGGATATGCAGGAATAGATTGGAATTGCAAATTGATGATAATAAAAGCACTTACGCTTGACGGAGTGGGGTATAATTCCGAAATTTCTGAAGCAATTTATTATGCGGTTGATAATGGAGCAAATGTTATTAATATGTCTTTAGGCTCAAAGGAAGATGCCACAATAGTTGCTGATGCAGTGAAATATGCTGTCAGTCATAATGTGGTTATTGTAGCTGCAATGGGCAATGAAAACAAGGACATGAAAGGTTATCCTGCTGCTTATGACGGTGTTATTGCTGTCGGAGCAACAAATTCTGATGACACAAGGTGCGAGTGGAACATTAGTTACGGCAGCAGTTCCGGTTCGCATATTTCTGTTGTTGCTCCGGGAAATATTATATATGGTTTGACGAATACTACAAATACCAATTGTAATGTATCGATAAGCGGAACCTCACAGGCTACACCTCATGTTACAGGAATAGCTTCCTTGCTTTTAGCTCAAAATCCTGAAAGAACTCCTTTGTTTATTAAGAAAATTATCGAAAAAACAGCAGAAGATATGGTAGGAGATCCTTCTGAAGACACACCCGGATGGGATAAATATTATGGGTTTGGCAGAGTCAATGCTTTTAGGGCGTTATCAGAAAGTTCTTTTTTTAATGATATTTTTGTTTATCCAAACCCTTCAAATGGCAAAATAAAAGTTTTAATCCCGGGGACCGAAGAACAACTTCCTATAAAGGTTCAGATTACTGATATAACAGGAAAAATCGTATATTCTGAAAATTTTACATCACTTGCATGTGAGATCAACAAACAGTTTCAACCCGGTGTATATATAGTGTTCATAAAATTAATTAATAAAATTTATTCCGGAAAGATTATTGTAATGTAGTTATTAGATAGTCTATGACCAACAATACAACAATTAGGCAATTTAACTATGTCTGGATATTATAAAGAAAACTATCTTGTATAAATAAATCATTAAAATTCCGATAGAAGTTTTTTCAAATAAATTCATTAAACAGAAAGTGGAATATATTCACAATAATCCGGTAAGAGCAGGAATAGTGCAATATCCGGAACAGTATTTATATTCGAGCGCAAGAAATTATGCAGATATGGAAAGTTTATTGGAAGTAATAACAGTAGATTTGTATTATGTTTAATTTTAATGTAGTTAAAAACTACAATTTATACTGTGCGAAGGTTTTTGCATAATAACAGAAATTGTAGCTTTACATGTAATGAAATTATTTTAAATAATCATATTAATGAAATTATTATGAGGAAATTTTCATCGAAAACTATAAAGTGGATAATAACAGGCTTGTTATGTCTGTGCATATTTATTGTTATTGTAAGATATTATAATGTTAGCCAAATCAGCAAACAGAAATCCGTCAGTAATATTATAGATACTCTTCCTCTTGCTTTTAAAAAAGCATTGATATCAATGTATGACAGCCAGGATCAAATGGGTTCTGATGGTAAAATGTACAAACTGGATGCAGCTACCAGGATTTTAGCTGAACAGGGTATGTGTTTGTACAATTTGTGTCGTAAAATAAAACCAAAAAGGACACTTGAAATTGGTTTTGCTTATGGCTATAGTACAGTCTTTTTTCTGGCAGCAATTAAATCTAATGGTATAGGTTATCACGTTGCTATGGATCCTTTTGAGATAAGCGATTGGCATGGGATCGGTTTAAAAAAAGTTGAGGAACTTAAAATGGATAGTTTTTTTCGGTTTATGCCGGAATATGACTTGTTCGGGATA
>JAQUPB010000222.1 GCA_029004185.1 Bacteroidales bacterium
CACTTTTAGGACCTTCAAATTCAAAAAGTGCCGGGCGCCTTAATTTAATCGCTTCCTGTTTCATGTTAATGTATTCGGCAAAAGTTGAAGGACCAAGCTTTTTGGAATGATCCTTAATTAAATGCCTAATTGTATGTGGAGGATATGCTCGGAAAGTTTCAGGAGTGAAGTATAACCTTTTATGGTCAGGAAATGTTGTGATAACGATAACACCTCCCGGTTTAACAACTCTTCTTAGTTCGGACAATAATCTGATAGCTCCTTTGTAATCGAAAATCTGAATTACATGTCCGCAAAATGCACCATCAAATGAATTATCCGGAAAAGGAATGTTCAGAGCATCACCCTGTTTTACGTCTAATCCTTTTTTTACACACACTTTAACGTTTTCTTCATTGATTTCAATTCCTTTTATTCGTTTCGGATCGTTTTCAATAAAATCTCCCAACCCACATCCAACATCAAGGATATTGTTGCATTCTTTTAAAAATTTCAGCACATAATGCCATTCCCATTTACTATAACTTATTTTAGGCATTATCTTTTCCAAAATAATTTTTTCCAAATATGAATTCATAAAATAAAGGTTTTAATTAATTATCGTAATATATTTTATTTATTTTTTTTGCCCATTTATCCCAACTGTAATTGTCTTCTATTTCGCTTGCTATTCTTTTGTTGTTCCATTTGGTTTCAATTGCTAATATAATATTTTTCTTTATTGATTCAACTGAATTAATTTCTGCCAGGTATCCGTTAATGCCATTTTTTATCAGACAAGGCATTTCCCCTACTTTTGTTGCAACAACAGGAAGTCCGCATGCCATGGCTTCAATAGCGGCTATGCCAAAGCTTTCGGAACGGCTTGGCAAACAAAAAATATCGGCATCCTTATATAATTCACGTATTTGAGTTTGAGTTTGGTGCCCTTTAATTTTAACCCTTTCTTTAATTCCTTTTTTTAAAATTATTTCTTCGTATTTTTCTTTTAAATCACCGATGCCAACAAGTGTTAAATTTATGTTTTTAATTTCTGCAACAGCATCTATCAATAAATCCTGACCTTTAATATGTTCCAGAGAACCTACGCTTATCAGATTGAAAATCTTCTTTTCTTTATTTTTTATTGCTTCAATATATTTAAACACGTCTGAATTATAACCGTTTTTAATTATAACCGGATTTCTTATTTCGAATTTCTTACTTATTGCCTGATAAATATAGCCGGAAACAAAAACAAAATAATCGGCATTTTTGTTTATTATCTCAATTATCTTATCAACACCTTTAAAACTTTCAGGGTCAACAAGAAGTTCTGTTCCTTCTGCAATAACAATTATTTTGGCATCACAGTATTTTTTAATGTATTTTGAGTATGTTCCTTCCGGATGAGCAACAGAACATATAATTAAATCGGGATTGAAGTTTTGAATGATTTTTTTTATTTTCTTTCCGGCAAAGAAATGCAGAAGTTTCAACCTGAAAAGCCACGATATTGCCTTGGGTATTGATGTCCATTTTATATTGTGAACTTTAATATCGTTGTAAATTATTTCTTTTTTAATAAAAACAAAGAACAAAAAATATCTGATAACAAATAATAATTTCGGAATGGGGAAAAAATATTTTGACGGTGGAATTACGCTTCTTGGTGCAATCATCTCCACTTCACAACCGGTATTTTGCAACGCTTTTATTCTTTCAAGGTTGAAAATACCACCTGAAGGATCGTAATTGTCGGGAAAAAGATGTGATAAGAAAATTATTCTCATTTTATTTTTCTGTATTTTTTCCATTGTTTAACGAAGAAAAATGGAAGTATACTTAGAATTAAAAAGAACCATGATCTTAAAGAAAATGGATAATAAACAATACTTTTTTTAAAATTAATTAAGGCATTTTTTCTGTCAGAATTTATCAATAAATGTATGACTCCAATATTTGCATGATACATTCCATACTTGTATGATCTTGATTTTCTTTTAGTGATATTATTAAGTATTTTCCTGTCTTCTTCTGAAATATCACCATTTTTAATTATGTTTTTTGCAATGCTTAAGTGTAAATCTTTATGTTTCTTCTTTCGGGTAGTTGTGATGCTTGAAGGAGAAAGCCTGAATTTAATAAGAGGTTCTTTGAAATTATTAAGTTCGCCAAATTCTTTAATTCTGGTCCAAAGAATAATGTCTTCTTCAAAGTTATGTTTGATCTTTTCGTAATAACCGCCACATTTATAAAAAACATCTTTTTTGAAAATAACAGAGCTATGGAAAAAAGGGCTTGAATTTTCAAGAAGTTTGAGTATTTCGTTTTTATCAGTAGGTTGATTTGATATATACATATATCCACCTTTTTGATCAATGATTATAGCATTAGAACCAAGTAAAACACATTTTTCATTCTCTTTCAAAAATAATATTTGCTTTTCCAATCGGCTGGGCATTGCAATGTCGTCAGCATCAAGCCGCGCTATGTATTCTCCGCATGAATTTTTAATACCATTATTTAATGCTACAGCAAGACCTTTGTTTTCCTGATTTATTAATTTAATGCGCTTGTCATTGTATGAATTAATTATGTTTAATGAATTATCTGTTGAGCCGTCATTAACAATTATAAATTCATAATCGGAATATGTCTGGTTTAAAATGCTGTCTATGGCTTCTTTTAGATGCTCTTCGCCATTATAAACAGACATTACAACACTTACTTCAACTTTGCTCATTAAAATTTATTTTATGTAGGAATTATATTTAAATTCATCATTGTCTGATTTTTTGTATTTTTATATCCGAATTTCCTGAATACTTTTATTAAAACTTTCTTAATCATTTATTTTTCTTTTGCTTGGTTGTTGAACAGAAGCGTAGAAATTTTATCCTTTCTGTTTAATTGTGCTGAAATTATTTTATATACATATTTTAATTTTATTTTTAATAATAATATTAAAATAACTTTATAACCCGAATCCGCCCAACTCCAATTGGTTTCGTAATTATTGCTTTTTTCCTGAGTTAATAATTTTTTAATATTACTTAATGATATTTTTACAAGACTTTCCTGCAAATCAATATGTCTGTAGTTTGTATCTGGTTTAGTAAAGCCAGACAAATCTGAAGAATTATTTTGAAAATAATTATTAAATAAATCTTTTTCCTGTTTAAACTTATTGGCTGTAATCATTATTGATGAAAGCGGAACAATGTTCTTCCTTTGAATATCGCTTGTATCTTTTTGTTTTGCAAATGAATATCTTATGATTTCACATCCGGGTTTTGTATGGTAAATTCCAAAATTGCACAGGTTGATTTCAATATTATCTTTTATGTCATTATCAACAGCAAAAACCTGAAAAAAGATTTTATTTTTATCCCATTTGTCTCCGTCTTCAATGAAAGCAAAATATCCGGAATTGATATTACCTGTCAATTCCGCAAAATCATTAAAATGTTGTTTTGGTATTTCAATATTGTCGTAATTCAATGGATTTCTGCCAAATGAAAGCAAAGTAATGTTTTTGTGGGTTTGCTCATTAATAGATGTAATAGTGGAATTGCATATTTTATTGTTCGTTTTAAAATTTATAATAATATTTACATTTGTGCCACTTGATTTGGTTTCTCTTTTTTCTTTTGATTTTTCAATTGTCTCAAATATATGAGTTAATCTTTTTTTCCATGTATGTTCTGCTATAACCCTTCTGTATGCATTTTGAGCAATATTATTTCTTTCAGCTTCATTATTAAGAAAATATTTTATTTTTTCAAGCAAATCATCATAATCGGAATAAGTGATGATTTCTTTTTCTTCAATAAAAAAATCATTTACTAATTCATTCTTTTCTGCCAGTTGAAAGCTGTTGCAAGCAGCTACTTCGAACAATCTGCCTTTAACCTGAAGTGTTGATTTGTCGCCCGACTTCAAAGGACTTATATTTATTTTTGATTGATTGATTATTTTATTGAAATTTTTATCATTTAAATAACCGCTGTAATATTTTTTAAATTTTGTTTTTTTCCATCCTTTGCCGAAAAGATTTATTTTAATTCCAT
>JAQUPB010000223.1 GCA_029004185.1 Bacteroidales bacterium
ATACGGCGGGGAAAAGAATCATGGATATGCTGAATAAAAGGAAAATCTGCAGTTCGGAAATGTTTTATACGGAAACAATTGAGGATGCAGTAAAAATATCAAAAGATAATACAAAAGAAGACACGATTTGCCTTCTTTCGCCTGCTGCTGCTAGTTACGGAATGTTTAAAAATTTCGAGGACAGGGGAGAGCAGTTTATAAAACTGGTGAAGAGTTGATTTATATAAAAAAGCGAAACTTATAAAGCTTCGCTTAAATATTTTTTAAAGAAATTTCAGAAATTTATTTTTTCTTTTTCTTTGGTTTGTCTTCTTTTTTAGCAGGTTTTTCTTTCTTTGTCTTCTTTTCTTCCTTCTCTTTATTAGGAGCTTTTTCTTTTTTAGGTTCTTTTACTTCCTTTTCTTTCTTGGGAGCTTTTTCTGATTTTACTTCTGTCTTTTTTTCGGGTTTTGGTTTAGGTTCTTTTTCTGCTTTTGGCTTTGGTTCTTCAGTTTTTTCAACAACCTTAACTTCTTCAACAACTTCAGCAGGTTTTATAGCTTCGACCACTTCTTTGATTATTTCTGTTTGTGCAACCACAGGAGTTTCAATTGGTTTAACAACTTCTGGGGCTTTCACAATTACAGGAGTTTCTTTTATTTCCTGTTTTTTGAGTTTTTCAATAGCTATTGGTTTTGAAAATATTCGCTTCTTTGTTTTTTTCCTTCTTCTGTTGGCACCATACGAACCCATGAATATTTTACCTCTTCTTGATTTTCTGTCACCTTTTCCCATAATGATTTTAAATTTAAGTTTAATGCAAAAATAGAAAAAATTATTAGAATTTTCTTTTTTTGTACTCTTTTTCCAATAATTCATGATTTTTCAATGAGTTACGGACCCATTGAAGAAGTATCTCATCGGTTTCCTTTTTAGTAAGCTGCCATTTCAGAAGAGATTTTCTGAGCTTAAAAGTCAGGTAATGCAGACATATTGCAGCTGATACTGAAATATTAAGACTTTCGGTAAATCCGTACATCGGAATTTTCAAGAACCCATCGGCATTATTTATTGCATCTTCCGACAAACCTTTCATTTCGGTTCCAAACAGCAAAGCAATTTTTTTATCAATCTTAAAATCTTCAAGATTACAGTTGTTTTCATGTGGTGTTGTTGCAATAATTCTGTATCCGTTTTTTTTGAGTTTATTTATGCAGCAAAGAGTATTATCTTTTTGTTTGTTGTAATGATGAAGGGTAAGCCAGTTTGCTGAACCCAGAGCCACATCGGGATTAACTTTATATTTATTTTTATTTTCGATGATATGAACATCCTGAATGCCGAAACAATCGCAGGAACGTAAGACAGCGCTTGCATTGTGTGGTTGAAAAATATCTTCAAGAATAACGGTAATGTGCTTTGTGCGAAGCTTTATTATTTCTTCAAATTTATTTTTCCTGTTTTCGGTAATGAATTGCGATAAAAATTTTATTAATTCTTTTTCGGGCATTAATTTCTCTCCTGCTCTTTGTTTTAATTATTTTAAATAATATGCATCAATGTGCACCGTTTGAAAAAACATAACGGACAAAAGTAAGAAAAAGTTAAAATTAGCAGGCAATTTAAAATTTAATAAATTTGTAATTCCTTAATATTTTATTTTTAAAAATAAAAAAGCCATAGATTCACAGAAAAAATGGAAAGTGTAATTTATCTTATTCCTTCAGTTCTTGGTAATGGCAATACAGATAAGGTATTGCCGCAATTCAACAAAAACATAGTAAACGAATTGGACTGCTTTATTGTTGAGGAAATTCGCACTGCAAGAAGATTTCTGAAAGAGATGGGTTATAAAAAAGATTTTAATGAAGTGACTTTTTTTGTTCTTAATGAGCATACGGAACCGGAGGAAATATCGGATTTCTTGAAACCTGCAGAGGAAGGGAAAAGCATAGGAATAATTTCCGAATCGGGTTGTCCTGCTGTTGCCGACCCTGGAGCAGAAATAGTCCGACTTGCGCATAAAAAAAATATCACGGTAATTCCTTTAACCGGACCGTCTTCAATTTTGCTTTCACTTATGGCATCTGGTTTTAACGGGCAGAATTTTACATTTTTGGGGTATTTGCCGGTTGAAAAAAAATCAAGAGTTAAAAAAATAAAAGAAATAGAAAGAGATGCATACAATAAAAGCCAAACCCAGATTTTTATCGAAACACCTTATCGCAATCATCATTTGCTGAATGACATTTTGAATGTTTGCAACTATAATACAATGCTTTGCATTGCCTGCGACATAACTCTTCCTGCTGAATTTATTAAATCAAAAACCATTGCTGAATGGAGAAAGTCAATTCCCGATATCAATAAACGTCCTGCAATATTTTTGCTTTATAAAGATTAATTATTTTTCCGAACAATTTTTTAATAATTTTGCGCTTTTAAATTTAAAAACAGATGAAAAATCAAACAAAACAAAACGAATTGGATTTATCTCAATACGGGATAAAAAATGTAAAACAAATTTATCGCAATTTGTCTTACGGTGAACTCTACAAACATGAAACAAAACCCAATCTTGAAGGTTTGGAAAAATGTTTTATAACCAGCACCGGTGCAGTGAATGTTGATACCGGTATTTTCACGGGCAGGTCGCCAAAGGATAAGTATATTGTTTTTGAAGAAACTTCAAAAGATAATATATGGTGGGCTGGACCTAACCGCAAGGGCTCAGACAATAAACCGATTTCAGAAGATGTATGGGAAGATTTATATGCAACCGGTGTCAATCAACTCAGCGGAAAACAACTTTATATTACCGATGCATTCTGTGGTGCAAATGAAAATACAAGAATAAAAGTGAGATTTATTACGGAAGTTGCCTGGCAGTCGCATTTTGTAAAAAATATGTTCATCAGACCAACGGAAAAAGAACTTGAAAACTTCGAACCCGATTTTGTTGTTTTCAACGCTTGTAAAACCACAAATCCGAAATGGAAAGAGCAAAAACTGAACAGCGAAGTTTTTGTTGCATTTAATTTAAAAGAAAAAAAGGCCGTTATCGGCGGTAGCTGGTATGGCGGAGAAATGAAAAAAGGAATTTTTTCGGTTATGAATTATTTCCTACCGCTGAAAGGAATTGCATCAATGCATTGCTCTGCAAATATGGGTAAAGGCGGGGATACTGCTATATTCTTCGGTTTGTCGGGAACAGGAAAAACAACATTATCTGCCGACCCCAAAAGGCTTTTAATCGGTGATGATGAACATGGCTGGGATGATGATGGTGTTTTTAATTTCGAAGGCGGATGTTATGCAAAATGTATCGACCTCAGCAAAGAAAAAGAACCCGACATTTACAATGCAATAAAAAGGGATGCGCTTCTTGAAAATGTTATTTATGATACAAAAACAGGGGTTATTAATTATAAAGACGGTTCAAAAACAGAAAATACACGTGCTTCATATCCTTTGTATCATATTGAAAATATCGTGAAGCCTGTTTCAAAAGGTTCTCATCCAAAAAATATAATTTTCCTCACAGCTGATGCATTTGGAGTTCTTCCGCCGGTTGCAAAACTTACGAAAGACCAGACAATGTATCATTTCCTTACCGGTTATACAGCAAAGGTTGCGGGAACAGAAAGAGGAATTGTTGAACCTTCACCTACATTCTCATCCTGCTTTGGAGCGGCATTTTTATTATTGCATCCTACAGTTTATGCACAGGAACTTGCAAAGAAAGTTGAAAAATACGGAGCAAACGCATATCTTGTAAATACCGGCTGGATTGGCGGCGCTTATGGTGTTGGGAAAAGAATAGACATTGTTGCAACAAGAGGCATAATAACTGCAATACTTGACGGTTCCATAAATAATGCGGAATTTGAAGAATTAGCGGTATTCAAACTTCAGATACCGAAAAGTTTACAAGGAGTTGATACGAATATATTAAACCCGCGTAATTCATGGACAGATAAAGCGGCTTACGATGCGCAGGCAAAAATGCTCGGCAAAAAATTTATTGATAATTTCAAAAACTTTACCGACA
>JAQUPB010000224.1 GCA_029004185.1 Bacteroidales bacterium
CATGGCTGTACAACAGGAATATCCGCAAGCGACAGAGCAAAAACCATCCGTGCATTAGCCGACACAAAAATAAAACCCGATGAATTGGGACGTCCGGGACATATTTTTCCTCTGCGGGCAAAAAAAGGCGGCGTTTTACGACGTGCAGGACACACCGAAGCAACTGTTGACCTAGCAAAACTTGCCGGATTAAAACCATCGGGTGCTCTGGTTGAAATAATGAATGACGATGGATCCATGGCGCGCTTGCCAGAATTATTTGAAATTTCAAAGAAATTCAATCTTAAAATAATTTCCATTGAGGACCTTATTGCTTACAGAATAAAAAACGAAAGTTTAATAGAAAAAGTCGTAAGCGTTAATTTACCTACCCAATGGGGAGAATTTGATTTAATCGCTTATAAGCAAATAACAAATAACCTGGAACATCTTGCACTTGTAAAAGGCTCATGGAAAAAGAATGAGTCTGTTCTTGTAAGAGTTCACTCATCGTGTGTTACTGGTGATATTTTTGGTTCATATAAATGCGATTGCGGACCGCAGCTTCATGCAGCAATGCAAATGATAGAAAATGCAGGGAAAGGCATTGTTTTATACATGAATCAGGAAGGCAGAGGTATTGGCTTACTGAACAAACTAAAAGCATATCATTTACAGGAACTCGGCAGGGATACTGTTGAGGCAAATCTTGAACTCGGTTTCAAAGACGATGAAAGAGATTACGGCATAGGAGCACAAATATTAAGAAATTTAGGTGCTACAAAAATCAAACTTATTACTAACAACCCAACCAAAAGAGCAGGTTTAACGGGTTACGGAATTGAAATTATTGAAAACATTCCAGTTGAGATAGAACCAAATAAGTATAACAAGTTTTATCTTGAAACCAAGAAAAATAAAATGGGACACAATCTTAATTTAAAATGAATCATTTCGTAATTTTGTAAAAAACCATTTACAATGATACCATTTCAAAAAAATACACCGCGCTGGCTGATTTTTCTTGTAGATATTTTTATATGTTTCTTATCAGTTATTGTAGCGTATGAATTAAGATTCAATTTTGTTTTACCCGAAGAAGAAATCTCACGAATTCCGAGAAGCATTGCAGTTGTACTTTTGGTGAGAGGCCTAAGCTTTATTATCGGAAAAACATATGCCGGAATAATAAAATATACAAGTTCAAAAGATGCAGAACGTATTTTTATTGTTTTGGTAAGCGGCAGTCTGATTTTTGTTTTATTAAATGTTTTTAAGTTTTATTTTGTAAACCGTGCTTATATACTTCCTTTTTCAATAATAATTATTGATTTTCTGTTTACAATTCTTGCAATGACAGGAACAAGATTATTCGTAAAATCGCTGTTCTGGGAAATCACAAATCCTTCAAAAGGCAAGAAAAACGTAATAATAATTGGTGCAGGAGAACACGGACTGATAACCAAAAGGTCGCTCGACAGGGATGCGGGCACAAAATATAAAGTCATTGCTTTCATTGATGTTGACAAAAACAAAATTGGAAAAAAAGTCGAAGGCATTGACATATACGGACAAAACGAACTTGATAAATTGCTTAAAGACAACGAAATTGAAAACATAATTCTTTCGGTAAAAAATATTTCACCGGACAGTAAAGATGAAATTGTTGAAAAAGCATTACAATATAATGTAAGAGTATTAAGCGTTCCACCCGTTGAGAGATGGATAAACGGCGAACTCAGTTTTAAACAAATCAAGAAAGTAAAAATAGAGGAACTTCTGGAAAGAGATATTATAGTGCTTGATAAAACCAGCATCAGCAAGCAGACCTTAAATAAGACAATTCTTATAACCGGCGCCGCCGGGTCTATAGGAAGCGGACTAGTGAAACAGCTTATTGAATACTCTCCAAAAAAAATGATTCTTATTGACCAAGCTGAAACGCCTTTATATGAACTCGAACTTGAAGTAAAAGAAAATTTAAGATATAACAATGCCGAATTTGTTTTATGCGACATAAGAAATTCCGAACGCATAAAAAATATTTTTCAAACTTATAGACCTGAAATAGTTTATCATTCCGCAGCATACAAGCATGTTCCGATGATGGAAAACAATCCGGTTGAATCTATTAACACAAATGTGAACGGGACAAAAATCCTTGCCGATTTATCAATAGAATACGGAACAGATAAATTCATAATGATTTCAACGGATAAAGCAGTAAATCCGACTGGAGTCATGGGTGCTTCAAAACGAATTGCCGAAATTTATGCACAATCACTAAATGGAAAATCAAAAACAAAATTTATAACAACCCGCTTCGGAAACGTTCTCGAATCAAATGGTTCTGTGATTGAAAGATTCAGAAAACAAATTGAAAAAGGAGGACCGATTACAGTCACACATCCCGAAATCACAAGATTTTTCATGACTATCCCTGAAGCATGCCAGCTTGTCCTGGAAGCAGGTGCAATGGGAAAAGGAGGAGAGATATTTATTTTCGATATGGGCAAGTCAATTAAAATTAACGATCTCGCAAAAAAGATGATTAAACTTTCCAGGTTAACACTTGGTAAAGACATACATTTAATATATACAGGGTTGCGGCCAGGCGAAAAACTTTATGAAGAATTGCTTAATGATGAAGAAAACACAACACATACCCATCACCCTAAAATAATGATAGCAAAAGTCAAAGAATACAACAATGATTTTGTTAATAAAAAAATCAATGAACTTGCAGAATTGGCGAAAACACAGGACACTAACGCAATTGTCAGAAAAATGAAAGAAGTTGTTCCCGAATTTAAAAGTCAGAATTCAATATACAAGGAATTTGATGAACTCACCGAAGTTGAAAAAAATGAAAATTCAAAAAAATAATTTGTATGAGAACATTATTTTTTCTTATTGCTTTTATATTTAATTATGCAATAATATTTGCTCAACCATGTACCGAACTGTTTTTTTCTGAATATATTGAAGGGTCAAGTTTTAATAAAGCACTTGAAATCTTCAATCCCACAGACGATACAATTTTTCTTGCAAATTACAAAGTATCACTCTATGTTAACGGAGGCGTAACTCCTTCTAATTCCATTCAACTTAGCGGTTCACTTGCACCTCATGATGTATTTGTAATTGCAAATAGTGCTGCTGCACTTGAAATCACAGCACAAGCTGACTTATTACACTCTGTCGCTTCATATAATGGTAACGATGCTGTTGTATTGCAGAACACTACAACAGGAATAATACTCGATATTATTGGCGTAATAGGCCAGAATCCCGGAATAAACTGGCAGGTAGGGAGCGGTGCAACAAGTGAATTTACACTTGTTCGTAAAATTGATGTACAAGAGGGAACAATTAATTGGATTTTAAGTGCAACGCAATGGGATGTATATCCGCAGAACACTTTCACTTATCTCGGCTCTCATACTATAACACCCTGCTGCAGTATAGTTACAGGCACTCTGTTTTCTTTTTCCGATGTAAAATGTTTTGGCGACAACAATGGTATGGCTGTTATACAGGCAACTGGAGGAGACACTTTAACATACACATGGACTCCTTCAGGCGGAAGTGATGATACAGCGACAGGTTTAGCTCCCGGTATTTATGATTGTATTATAGCTAACAAATGTGGAAATTCAGATACAGTAGAAGTAACTATTGGTGAACCCATGGTACTAACCGCTTCACTTGACAGTACTATAACTCCGGGATGTAGTTTATCTGACGGCACACTCGGAATTATTGTTAATGGTGGTACTCCCGGATATACTTACCTTTGGACTGAAGGACAAACAACTGCTTTAATAGACAGCATAGCATCCGGAGATTATCATTGTGTAATAACAGATACAAACGGATGTAAAATAAACTTTGATTATACTCTCGATAATCCAGAGCCACCTATAGTCACTCTATCTTTTACGTCATCTGATACGAGCTGTTCAAATCCCTCGGGATTTATTCTTACAGGTGAGAA
>JAQUPB010000225.1 GCA_029004185.1 Bacteroidales bacterium
TGAATTATTAACGCAACAATAATTCCATTCTTTTAATGTCAGTGTTAAAAATTGTTAAACGAATTATTTTAGTTTTACAATCATAAATAAGTAAATTTGCATCCTGATTATTTTTATGTTTAATTGTTATTATGAATAAAAGGCGCGACAGAATTGCTGTACTTATTATCGGATTGATTACGGGATTTGTTGTTGGTGCGATTGCTTTTAAAATTCAGACAAAAAAACAATCGGACATACATCTTTCGGAAAATAAGGCAGATAAAATTTCACACAATTTATCGGAAATTTTTGCCCCGAAAGCATACATGGTGAAAGCCACTAAATTGCAATCGGAAAAGAAAAACGTGGTTTTCAGAAAATCAAAATTTACTGTTAATTATTCCCTGTCAGACGGAAATAAAAGTATTGACGAACTTGCTGCACAATACGGAGAAAAATCCGATTCCCTTCATGCTGATTCCGCTGCCAGAGCATCGATTACGGAAAATAATAATGAGTATGATATTGTGATAAGAAAAGATCAGCTTATATTGACCAGAGATATTGAAATAAACAGCGAAACTGAGAAGCAGAATAAAAATATAGATTCGTTGATTGACGATAACCAGGAAAGCAAATATGCTCTGAAAGTTGAATTTTGGGAATCGCCTATTAATTATAAAGGATACAAAATGTCAAAAAGCAAAATAGTGTTGTTTGGAATAAATCCATATGAAAACCCCACTATACAAATGCAAAACAACGCTATTTGTTTATTATACCGGAACAATAAATATCTGCTTGAATATTCAGATGAATTTGTTCCTTTTCGTAAAATTCCTGCCGGTACAGCTGTGAATAAAAATTATAAAAATAAAAAATAAATTATGGAGGGAATAAAGGGAAATACAATAATGCTCCGTGCAATGGAACCTTCCGATATCGATTTTCTATACAAACTGGAAAATGATACATCGGTATGGAATATAAGCAATACGATAGCACCGTTTTCTAAATTTTTACTGGAAGAATTTGTTACCATAGCACATGCTGATATATATACGACGAAACAACTGCGAATGATGATTGATATTCTGGAAACTTCAAAAACTATAGGTTGCATTGATTTGTTTGATTTTGATGCCAATAATCAGAGAGCAGGCATAGGATTAATAATTTCCGATACTTCCGAAAGGAAAAAAGGGTATGCTTCTGAGTCATTGGAAATGACTATTAAATATTCATTCGATACCCTGAACTTACATCAACTTTACTGCAATATTTTATCTGATAACCTTCCGAGTTTAAACCTTTTCAAAAAGTTCGGTTTCGAGATAATTGGTCTGAAAAAACAATGGATAAGATGCGGAAATAAATGGGAAGATGAATTTATGCTTCAATTACTCAAAAAAAATTAATGTTTATTTATGTTTAGAAAAAGAAAAAAGAAAAATTATAAAATTGCTTTGCTTATTGTTTCGGCAATATTGCTGATTTTTATCATATCAGCTTTATATAATATATACAAGGAAATATATGGCAACAATACTAATGTTTTTCAGAAAGAGTATGAATACATATACATAAAAAGCAACTCTGATTTTAATGACGTTGTAAGTCAGCTTGTAGAAAAGAAAATAATTAAGGACAGGGAATCTTTTGAATGGGTTGCGGAAATGAAGAAGTATAAAAAACACATACATCCCGGAAGGTACAAGATTACAAATGAAATGAATAATAATGAGCTGGTAAATCTTTTACGTTCGGGAAAGCAAACACCGGTTGAACTTGTTTTTCAGTGTGTCAGAACCAAAGCTGACTTTGCCGAAATAATTTCAAACCAAATCGAAGCTGATAAAACAGAATTACTGTCACTTCTGAACAATGGTGATTATATGAAAAAATACGGATTAAACAATGAAAATGCATTGGTTTTGTTTATCCCGAATACATATCAGATATACTGGAATACAACCGCTGAAAAGTTCATTGAAAGGATGGCAAAAGAATATAACAGGTTCTGGAATAACGACAAAAAGAAAAAAGCCGGTGAAGCGGGACTAACGCCTCCGCAGGTTTCTGTTCTGGCTTCGATAGTTGAACAGGAAACCAATATGAATACTGAAAAACCAATTATTGCAGGTGTATATATAAACCGACTTCGCAATAACAAAGAACTGGAAGCAGACCCGACACTTAAATTCGCTTTAAATGATTTTACAATAAAAAGAATTCTGAATAAGCATAAAGATATTGTTTCACCTTATAATACATATATGCACAAAGGATTACCTCCCGGGCCTATCTGTATTCCATCGGCTTCTTCTATTTCTTCGGTTTTAAACTATGCAAAACATGGTTACATATATTTTTGTGCAAGAGAAGATTTTTCCGGTTATCATAATTTTGCAAAAACTCCAGAACAGCATCTTATAAATGCCGGAAAATATCAGAGAAAACTTGACGAATTGAATATTCGAAACTAACTATTGTTGTTGTATACAGTGCCTGACCGAAATCAATTATGTGAACTGATTGCCATAAATCACACTAATTTAAAATAAAAAATATTTTAATCTGTGTAATCTGTGGCTTATTTTTTGCTATATAAAAACATATCAAATAAAATTTTGCTAAAAATTCTTTTTATTATTTTAAAAATTTCTATTTTTACAAAACTCAATTTAATAATCTAAATTATTAATAGTATGAAAAAAATATTTTTAATATCGGTTTTAGCAGTTTTGTGGAACTGTTCATTTTCGCTTAATCCTTCAAGGACTTATTACATAACACCTGCCGATTACGGAATGAATTTCGAAGAGGTGAATATCCAGACAGAAGATAATTTACTGCTCTTCGGATGGCTCTATAAGGCAAATGAAGCATCATCTGGTAAAATAATTATATTGAGTGATGACGGAAACGGCAATATGGCCGATTTGATTGAGCTGGCAAGCAATTTTATTTCACTTGGCTATAATGTCTTAACATACGATTACAGGGGTTATGGAAAAAGTTCCGATTTCAATATCAACAAAACTTTTTACATATACGCCCAGTTCCAGAAAGACATTGACGCAGCTTTAAATCATGTGAAGAAATATTATTCGAGATTTCGTTCTGTGCATTTATACGGAACCGGAATAGGGGCGGGTTTATCGTTATGTGCCGGAGCATATCACCCAGAAGTAAGTAAAATCATTGCCGATTCCCCGTATCTTGATTTTGAATCAATTCAGAAAATAATAAAGGAAAAAACAGGAGCTGAACTTAAGCTTCCATTGGGATATAACAGAACCCTGCTTGAACCCAAATATGCTTTCGATGCAAAAGGAGCAGGTATTACAGGAATATTAATCATTGCAGGTGAAAAAGAAGAAATATACAACCCGACTTATGTTCGTGAAGTTGCAAAACTCAAAAGCGGCGTTACAACAACATATATCGTGAAAGGCGCTACCTGCGAAAACACTTTTTCAATCAACAAAACAAAATATTTTGAAGAGATAAAAGCATTTTTTAAATAGCTCTGTATAATTTTATAAAAAAAGAAGAAATGAAAATTTCTTCTTTTTTTATGTGGAAAAAGTTTATATATTTGCAATTCATTCGGGAGCATAGCTCAGCTGGTTCAGAGCATCTGCCTTACAAGCAGAGGGTCCTTGGTTCGAATCCATGTGCTCCCACAAACAAAAGCGTAAATATTAGAAATAGTCGGTTGAAACATAGTTGAAACGGGCTATTTTTTTTGTTATTTTCTTAGTTTCTTTAATTGTTGGATTTGTTCTCTATATACATTGATAATTTCCTCTTTCCCTTTCAACTGGTCATCCTTGCTTTTAAGTAACTCCTGAAGGTGTTTGTTTTGTTGTTTGAGGTGGTCGTCTTGTCCTTTTATTAAACTTTGTTTTACGTTGCTATTAGTGCCAATGTTTACCTGAGAATCTAAAAATAAATTGCCT
>JAQUPB010000226.1 GCA_029004185.1 Bacteroidales bacterium
GGTTTTGTTGTATTCTGCGATGGAGTCAATGTAGCTTTCTCTGACCTCGGCAGGCCGTACTTTTACCTGCTCGCCGCTTTCGAGGTCAACAAATTTATAGGGCCGGTTGGAGTATTCGAAATTGCCTTCGCGTTTTTTATCAGTAACATGAAAAAGAATCACCTCGTGTTTGTTGTAGCGCAAATGCTGCAATGCAGAAAACAGGTCATCGGAATTTCCGCTGTCCATCATATCGGTGAATAAAATAATCAGCGACCGCTTATGAATATTTTCTGCTATTTCGTGCAGCGCTTTTGAGGCTAATGTTGGTTTTTTCAACTGGTGATAATCGGGCGACAAAAGTTTTTGAAGCTCGGCAAACAGGCGTGTGGCATGCACTGAAGACAACCGCGCCGGTGTATGAAGTTCGGTTTTGTCGGAGAAGAAACTCAGCCCCACTGCATCGCGCTGTTTGCGGAGAAGATATATCAACGCTGCGGTGCAATACACCGAAAAAAATAATTTATTCTGAATATCGCCGTCTTTGTAAGGAAACAGCATTGACGATGAGGTATCAATAATAATGTGCGCACGCAGGTTTGTTTCTTCTTCGAAACGTTTTACGAATAATTTTTCGGTGCGGGCAAACAATTTCCAGTCAATATTTTTGGTTGACTCGCCTTTGTTGTATGGCCTGTGCTCGGCAAACTCGACCGAAAAACCATGAAAAGGGCTGCGGTGCAGTCCGGTGATAAAACCCTCGACCACCTGTTTTGCAATCAGCTCAAGGTTGTTGAACTGCTGAAATTGCTGTATGTCTATAATGTTTCTCAAGATGGGAATTAAATAATATTTCTTTTAAATTTAGAAATATTTTGGGTTGATACTTTTCAAAAAAGTTGAAATTCATTTATTAGCATCACCCATTTTTTATTATATTTTCAAGTCTGTCAACATTTTTTTTATTTTTTCCATTGTCAACCAAAGCTGTTGGATGTTTTGGTTTGCTCGATATAAAAATAGATTTCAATTCGACATTAGTGTCTGTTATTATTATTTGAATTTTTTCACCATAAGATTTCCAAGTCCAGGATGAATTTAAGTAAATTACATTGTCAGCAATTTGGATTTTCATTTTACTAAAAATAGGGTCAGTTTTTATTCTCGCAATTAATTCATCTTTAGAAATGAAAGCTGTAATTTCTTTTGTTTGCTTAACACTTAAAGAGTCGTCCGTAAATTCTTTTATACCAAGTTTTATTAAGCTATTCTTATGCGAAGTAACCAGAAATAGCGACATAAATATCCCAAAAAAAAGAGATTCAAACAGGCACTTCCAAATTGAAAAAAATTCTCCGTTAATCATATCAATAGGTATCATTATTATTCCAAAGAAAAAGCCAGTCATTAAAAATGTTTTCAGGTAAAGTTTTGTTAAGGGTTTCATATTTGGTTCATTATAATTTTTAATCAGAGTTGGATATTATTCCCCCATTTTTAAATTATACCAATCAATTTTTCTTGAAAGATACATTACTAATCCTAAAATAATAAATATTCCTATACTGCCTATTAATAATGCATAATCCTGTAACTGAATAATCACAAAAATAAATGTATAAAGGATTAACAGAATACCGCTAATTAAACCCGTTAACGAATTTGATTTTAAAATTGCTCTGACATATCCTGATATTAACAATAAGGTTGCTAAAGCTGAAATTATAAATGCTAAATTGTAATTAAGATATTCCGAAACAGATAATAGCAAGGTATAAAAAACAATTAAAGCGATACCAACCAAAATGTATTGAACAGGATGAATAAAAATTTTATTTAAAACTTCAACAAAAAAGAAAACTATAAATGTAAATACAATAAATAATATTGCATACTTAATAGACCGCATGGACTTTTGATAGTTGTCAACCGGTAATAATAAATCAATACCAAAAGCCGACGAATTGGTATTGTTATTACTTCCAATCCATTTTTGAGGGAAGTTTCTGTTCAGGTTAAGAATATTCCAGTTTGCAGTGAACCCGGAATCGGAAATGTTTCTCGAATCAGGCAGAAAAGCCCCGTTAAAACTTGGATTATTCCATTTTGAAGTAATCGTAACATCCGTGACTTCTCCGACAGGTATAAAATAAAGCTGTTGACTTCCTTTCAAGTCCAAATCGAATGAGAATTTATATGATGCGCTATCATTACTATAAATTTTTACTGATGCGTTTATGCCGCTTTCAAGAATATCATTTGTAACAGTTCCCGGATTAAATGAGAGTTTATCATCATTCCAGTTTAAAATAATTTGTTTTTCGATTCCCCGCAAATCATTTATGCCGATTGAAACAAACGCTTTATCAAATTGAATATCTTTTAAAGCAATATCCAGATCAGAAAATATAATATTATTAAAGGTTCCTGAAATATTTAATTTGGAAGTATAAACTACAATTTCATAAATTCCCCTTGATCTGCACTCCGGCGAAATGTTACCATTAATTTTTAACGCTGTTGGCAAGAAATGAATATACTCTTTTACCTGAATAATTTTTTCAATGGAATCTTTATTGAATTGCTTGATATATCTGTAATATGGAATTGAAATATAAGGCCCAGAAATAGTCTGTTCTCCACTCCACTTGGAACTCACCTCCAGTATCGCCTCTTTTTGAGTATTTTCTCTCTCCACAATCAGGGTTTTAATCATTGATGCCGGTATCAATAAAAGTAACCCGATGATGATAATAATACTAATCTTTAGAAAGATGCTTGTTTTTAATGTGCTCATATTTTATAAGATTTAAGTTTAATAAAAGCATTATTATTGGCTTTAGTGCCTTAAAATTTATATTTCCTAATTTTAAAAAGAAATTATAAAAAACATAACAAAAAATATTCAGATAGTTATAATTCCAACCCCCGATAATTTCTTAGTGTTTCTTAGTGCCCTTAGTGTCTTAGTGGTGCTTTTTGTTTTTACAACAACGAATCTATCTTTGCTGTATATACTGTTTTTGGAACAGCTCCCACTTGTTTGTCAACCATCTGCCCGTTTTTAAAAAATAATACGGTTGGAATGTTGCGGATTCCATATTTAGCGGATGTTAAGGCATTGCTGTCAACGTCCATTTTTGTGATTATAGCTTTCCCTTCATAATCAGCGGCAAGGTCATTCATAATTGGTGTAACCATACGGCATGGCCCGCACCACTCTGCCCAGAAATCTACCAATACAGGTTTGTCTGATTTCAGTACCAGTTCTTCGAAATTAGCGTCAGTTGCTTCAATCATAATTTTTTGTTTTAAGTTGTTATTTTAAGTCTGTACTACAAAGTTAATTTTTGCCACGAAAGCACGAAAGCACAAAATTTCACAAAGAAATATAAGCTTAATTATCATAATTTAGTGGTGTTTTGTGTGTTTGTGTTTTTGTGGCATTTTTTATTTTTTTATTCAATTTTGTATTCAATATCTAAACGTTCCAGGTATTCTGTTATTTCATGCGAAACATTTATTCTATACTTTCGTGAAAATAATTCGACAGATATTTTTTCAACCGGATCAAAAACGCAAAATTTCAGCAATGTTTTTCCTTTATTGGCTTCGGCAAGCTGCTGCATCTCGTTTATTATTTTTTCGGACAATGCCGACAATGTTATTTTTACCTGTATTTTTTTTACTAATTTTTCGCGTACCTCCGAAAGCAGGTGTATGCCTGTAATTTTAAATTCCAGTTCCTGCGAGTTGTTGAACTGTTTCTGCTGAACTTTTCCTTTTATCATCAACAAATATCCCACCGATAAATAATTGGCAAAATTTACAAGGCTGTCAGAAAAAATTGTGGTCTTGAATGAATCGGTATAATCTTCGATAGATACCGTGGCAAAAGGTTTTCCGTTTTTGGTGGTTCCTTTTTTCACCGCAGTGACTATTCCGGAAACCGTAATATCCTTGT
>JAQUPB010000227.1 GCA_029004185.1 Bacteroidales bacterium
GGTTTGAGTACCTTCAGAAAGCGCTCTCGGTGAAACATCTTTTACGAAATATTTTTTTTCTTCACATATATTATATAACCTTGTTCCGTATAGAGGTGTTGCTATCATAAAAGCAGGGAAAACACTAAATTGCTTATAAAGCATCTCGGCGAATTTTACGGTTTTTTTCATATTTTTTTTAGTTTCTCCAGGAAATCCCAGAACAAAAAAAGCAGATAAGGGAATATTCGACTTTTTACATGACTTTGCCATATTAATGACCTCTTTCAAATCAAGTTTTTTATTAATTATTTTATTAAGCACTTTTTGTTCTCCGGACTCTACTGCCATTGTTAAACCTACACAGCCAGATTTTTTTGCCTTTTTAACCAAATCAAAACTCAAGTCTGCCCTAATTCCATTTGGAGTATCCCATTTAATGGAAAAATTTTCTTTTATAATTCTATCTAATATATCAGAAAATCTTTTTTTATTATAAGTTAAATTGTCATCATCAAAATGAATATAATTAATTCCATAACTTTTTATTACATATTTCAAATGGTCTATGACGTAATCTGCTGAATTTTCGCGGCACTTATTACCCATATGTATATGTATAGAACAAAATACACAATTAAAAGGGCATCCTCTGCTGGTTATCATACTCAATTCTCTGTATTGCTTTACTCCTGAATAACTGTAAAGATGTACATCGTTTATATCACAATATTTTTCCATATCAAACAAGTGATAAGCCGGAAACGGCAATTCATCAAGACATTGTATGAATTCCACTTTTTTATTGCAAACAATTTTGTGATCTTTTCTATAGGCAATTCCATTTATTTGACTTATTTTTTCATATTCGTTTGCATTTAGAATCTCCATTATGTTCGCAATAGTTCTTTCGCCTTCGCCAATAACTACAATGTCAATATCTTTAGAGTCATTTAAAGTTTCTTCGGGTTTGACTGAGGCATGCGGACCTCCAACGATAACAATAGTTTTGGAGTTTATCTTTTTTACAATTTCAGCCACTTTTATCGTATTTTCAATTTGAGTTGTAAACGGGCAAGTGATACAAACAACATTCGGCGCTTTGATTTTAATTTCTTTCTCAATATTAGCAAATGACATTCCGTATTGCCTGACATCATCATATAAACTTGCTTCAAAGTCAGTTGTCATTGTATCTAATATTTCGATTCGAAATCTAAGACTATCAACGACAGCTGCGATATATCCCAAACCTATCGGGAAGGATTTGCAAAAAGTCTGTGACCCGGGATAAAAAGTTTGTGGGGGATTTATTAATAGAATTTTCAAATCATTTTTATTCATTAGTATATTTAATTTATTGGGTATACCAAATAAATATTTCTTATTTAAAATAAATTACTATGTAAGCATCCAATCATAATTAATTTTTAAAAAGTAATAGCTTTCTCGTTTCTGGATGTGAGTCAAATAATTCAACAGTTTTAAAATGTTTCTTCCCTTCTGCAATAATCAAATCCATGTTATAATTGTTTTCGTTAAACTTATGTATATTATCAAAAAATGAGGGATCACTTTTAATTAATGAATCGTTTAAATTCACAAATTCCATTAAAATACTTTTATTTGTCATTTGAGACAACACTTGAAAAACAAAACCTATTTCATGCCCCATCCCTAGAATCAAATGATGAAATAATCCTAAACATAAAATAATATCCCCTTTAAAGCGATTAACCGGTGAAAGGAACAGCGGAATATTTTTAAAATCTCTGTCAGCATACTCCGGACTTTTATCAATAGAACCATAAAATTCTCTTGTTAAATCTTCAAAAGAGACAAGCAAAGACAAAATATTTTTATTTTCATTCTTTGCTTTATTATACATAATATTTACACAGTCTTCTTCAATATCCAGGGCAATTACTTTAGCTCCCATGCTTTCGGCTAAAAACGAAAACCATCCGGTGTTTGCCCCAATATCAATGACTGTATCAGGTTTTTGGTTTTTTAAAACAGCATAAACATTTTTTTGCTTTTCACCCCAGTCTTCTTTTTTTGAGAAATCAAAGTTTTCTTTTTTCTCTTCGTAATAGTTATTATATCTGCCTAATGGCGGAGCAACATCAACACTGTTGATATAATCGTAAATATTTTTAATGTATTTTATAAAATCAGATTTTTTTCTAAATGTAAATAATAAATCATTAATGCTTTTTTTTGATTTTTTAAAAATCAGAGATTTTAGGTATTTTATTACTGCTATTCCTGATTCTTGACTGTCATTAATTCTTCCTTCTTTGAGTGTTGATTCTGATTTTTCAACATTGCAGGCATCTTCGGAAAGCATAGTTCTTGCTTTTTCATAATTCCTACTACTCATTGCTAAAAAAGGATTAATCAAAAATGGGATAAGCATTAATTTAACAACGTGAAATCTCTTATCATTATAAGAAGTTCCATCAAGAAGCCATTTCTCATTAAGAATATTCTCTTTTTTGATTATTGACAAGAAATCAATAAATACAGGCTGTGTATAATCAAAAAGAATATTTGAGGGGAGAGCATCCTTAAATGTTAAGCCATATTTGTCAGCTTCAATAAAAAGATTTAGATGGAATAAAACAGCCTCTTTGTACATTTCTGTCGGCCACTCGTATGGATAAGAAACGATATATTTTTTGTGAATAAATATTTTTGATTCGACATCAAGTTCTGTGTCAACAATACCTATTTTATTTAAATTATTGCTTTTATAAGCATTAAAAATTCCTTCTGCATAAGAATAATATTCCGGGTAAATAATTCTTTGAATTGTATCACCTGCATCTATGACACGTCCTTTTATGTCATAACCAATTATTTGTTTTGATTCCTTTAAATTATTCATATTCTAATCCAATATTACATCTTTCCCATTAATTATTCCATTACATATTTTATCCATAACTGTGTCTTTTTCAGGTAAAATTGCATCCAATCTATCTATATCAATATTTCCCCAGTGTCCTTCGGATTTATTAATAATATTAATAGGTATTTGACTTTGTATAAAAAAAGAATAGGCATATTTCTTTGCAAGTTCAATTTGTTCCGGTGTTAAGGGCTTTATGTTTTCAGCATTTTCGAGAATCGAAAAATATTCTTCCTTACTTTTTGCATCAATAGAAAAACCTTTATTTCCAAAATTAGCATTACCGGCAACAATAATTGGTTTTCCAAAGGTCGGAAGTTCTATGCCAACGGTGCCATAAATCGTTATGCCGGCATCTATCATCTTATATGTTCCGTAAGTATTAATATCGGAATCATGATGAAGAACTTTAATGTGCTCAGGCAAAACCGGGAATTCCTTACTGATGATATCACTTGCGGTATATAGACTGCCGTCAGCTACTTCGCTCGGGTGTACCTTTATGATCCAATTCACATTCTTATTAGTAATCATTTTTTTTATAGATTCGATAACCCATGCATTAGCACTTTCAAAAATCATGACTCCTGTTCCAAAAACAGCATCCCAGCTTATATGGGCATACAAACATATTATCGGAAGATTATTTTTAATTCCTATTTTCCTTTTTAATAATTCTTTTTCTTCCGGTTTTGAATTTATGTTAAGGTCTCTCGCCTTTGCTTCAAAATATCGTTTGTGAAAATAATCATTCAGCTTCTCGTTTTGTTCAATTGAAAGCTTTTTTTGTTTCCTGATATTCCATGCTTTTTCGGACAATGACCTCATTCTGTATTCTTTTGAACTTTTTGCTACGGTGAAGTAATGCAGGAAATCCGAGAAACCACTATCCCAAACAATGGTTTTGATTCCTTTTTTTTCTGATATGAAAACAATAGGTGCATAATCAACATAAACTCCATGCGATGTATATACACTGTGCGGATTATGTTTGTTAACAACTATTTCTGCAATATGAGTATTTACAAGACTTGCAT
>JAQUPB010000228.1 GCA_029004185.1 Bacteroidales bacterium
GGTTAATTCATTCTTAAGGACATCATTCTGACTGCTTACTTTTGGGGTATTTTCATTAAAAGCACCTTCTATTTTTATGTCGTTTTTAACATTGTTACGGAGTTGTGTGTATAACTGAAAAAAATCAAAATCCAGAATAATTGAAAACCTTAACAGCAGGTCGGAATCAATGCTTTTACGCTTATAAATTCCGTAAATGTTCTGCTTGGTGGTGTTAACGAGATTGCTGAGTTCTGTTGGACCCATTCTTAATTCTCTTGATCTTTGCTTGATTTGTTCCCCGATATGTATATACATAAATCACAATTATTTAAATTAATACTTATGCAAAAATATAAATAATTTATTAAAAAATAAAACTTTTGTTGAAAAAAGTTATACAAAAACTTTAACAATAGGAAAATAAATCTTGTTAGTTGAAGTATGATTTTTTAACATGATTTTTAAGTAAATCATATTTATCCATCACTGAATCCAAGGTTTTCGTGATTCTTTCGTAATTCTCTTCCTTGTCTTTAAGACTAGTTTCTAGGTCTTTAATGATTTCGTATAATTGAGAAGCACCTATAGTGCCTGTTAATCCTTTAACTGTGTGAATTGCGGATTTTAGTTCTTGGAAATTTCTGTTATTTGCTGCAAATTGTATTTTTTTAAATAGTTCATCTAGGTCATCAATAAAATTAGTGAAAAGGTTTTTGAGTTCGCTTTTGTTGCCATCAAGGTCATTCATAATGTTATTTACAGTTTCCTCATTTAGTATCGGAAAATTACTGAAATCCATTTTTGGCATCTGGATTTTTTTATCTGTATTCCAGATAAAAGGCTTTGAATATTTTTGAAGCTTTTCGTACAGAAGTTCTTTACTTACAGGTTTTGGCAGATAGTCGTCCATTCCCTTGCTCAGAAGTTTTTCGCAATCTCCCTCCAGTGCGTATGCTGTTAAAGCTACTACGGGCGGAAGCTTCGGGTACCTGTTTTTTAATTCTTTTGTTGTTGTTATGCCGTCCATTTTAGGCATCTGGATATCCATGAAAATCAAATCATATCTGTTATCACCGCATTTTTTAATTGCAGTCATTCCGTCTCCTGCTTCATCAACAACGCATCCTGCGTGCTCGAGCATTATTCTTATCACCTTGCGGATTACTTTTTTATCTTCAACAAGCAAAATTTTCAGAGTGAAACTTACATTATCAAAAGATTTAAGAGCTTTGGCTTTCCTTATAGCATAATCCTTATCCAGTAATTCTGCCTCAAAAGTAAACCAGAAATTACTGCCTTTGCCCTTTTTACTGCTTACACCGACATTTCCTCCCATAAGTTCGGCTAATTCTTTGGAAATTGCAAGTCCTAAGCCGATCCCTTCATAATTGCGTATTTCGCTTGGAGAATCAACCTGAACAAACTTTGTAAAAAGATTCTGCTGGTCTTTCTCACTTATTCCGATACCTGTATCGGTAACTTCAATTTTAAATTTAACTTTATTTTTAACCTTATGCAGTAATGAAAAGGCAACTTCAATTTTACCTTTATCAGTAAATTTTATGGCGTTTGAAATGAAATTTATGAGAATTTGTTTTATCCTGTTTTCATCGGCTTTTACAATATTCGATATTCCGGAGGGATAGTTTATTATTAAATCAATGTCTTTTTCTTTTATGAGGACTTCGCTTATTGTTCTTACATTATTAATAAGTTTCTGCATATCGAAAGTAATCGGTTTTATTTCGAGCATTCTCTCTTCAACCTTCGACAACACAAGTATGTCGTTAATTATTTCCAAAAGATTTTCGGCGGACGTTTTAATGGTTTGAGAATAATTCAACTGGTCTTTTTCGAGTTTTGTATTCAGCAAAATGTCTACCATGCCCAATATGCCTGTTAAAGGAGTCCTGATTTCATGACTCATGTTTGCAAGAAATTGCTGCTTTATTTTGGATGTTCTTTCAACTAACTCCACGTTCTTTTTCAGTTCCTCATTTATTCTTTGCTGTGTTATATCCTGTATGGTGATAAGTATTTTTGAGGGTTCATTGTCTTTATCAGGGATTATTTTTTTAATTGCATTTATGTATTTGGTTGTTCCGTCGGGATTGAATATTTTAATTTCTTTTTCGAAGTTTTCGATTTTGATTTTCTTTTTTTCCGTTTCGAAAATTTTAATAAAATCTTCTGTGTTTTCGGGATGAATTTTACTTAATATTGTTTGATAGTAAAAGTTTTTCCTGAGTGCCATTCCTAAAACTTCAAAGAAATTTTCGGAAAAATTAAATTTCTTATTTTTTATATCATATTCAAAAGAACCTATTTTCGATATTTTCTGCGCTTCCTTGAGCTGGCTTTCACTCTGATGAAGCCTTTCGGCAATTTGTTTTCTTATGGTTATGTCACGTGAGTTTATTATGAATCCCCTGATAACCGGATTTTTCAAATGATTTGTTGCAATACTTTCAGTGTGAACCCAACTTCCGTCTTTGCAAAGGAAGCGATATTCTATTTTTATTGTTTTATTCGGATTTCTCAGCAAGTCCCTGAATACTTTTCTTACATTGTTTAAATCTTCGGGGTGAATATAATCAAAAGTCGAGTTGCCTATTATTTCGGTAAGTTTATAACCAAGAATTTTTTCAAACGCAGGACTGTGATATTTAACTTTTCCGGCGGCATCAACAATAGTTATAACATCCGAAGAATTTGCCACAATAGCCGTTAATTTTTCTTCTAATAATTTCCGTTCCGTTATGTCAAATGTTATTATGTATTTTTTTATTTTTTTTGTATTGCTGTCATAATTTGTTGTATAGCGATTGTAAATACATCTTTTTTCCTTGTCTTTTCTTACAATCCAGAATTCAAGTTCTTCGGGAAATTTTGTTTTTCCTGACTCTGCATCTTTGTGTATTTTTTTTAATCTCTCTTTTTCTTCAGGCGCTGCATGTTCAATCCATGAAGATTCAATAAAATCTTTTTTCGTACATCCTACTATTTCAAGAGTTCTTTTATTAACATAAACAATCTTGTCGTTTTCAATAATTGTAAGACCCTCGTGAATATTTTCTGCCATATCCCTGAATCTCTCTTCACTTTCAATCAATGCTTTTTCAGCTAATTTGCGTATGGTTATGTCTCTTCCTATTGCTCCCGCGCCTATTATCTGATTTTTTGAATCCCTGAGAGGAAACATTGTTATTGATATGTAAAAGGGTGTACCGTCTTTTCTTAACCGTATTGTTTCATGACGGTCAATATTGTTTCCTTTTTTTATTTCTTCAAGAAACCACTTTGGTTCGTTTCGTAAATTTTCAGGAGGCAATATTGTTACATTTTTCCCTGTCATTTCTTCTTCTGTATATCCGTATATTTCCTCGGCTCCTTTGTTCCAGCTTGCAATATCTCCTTCTAAAGTTTCACTTACAATTGCATCACTTGATGATTCAACAATTAAAGAAAATTTTTGCATGTATTCTTCTGTTTTCTTGCGTTCGGTTATATCAAAAGTTATTATGTATTTTTTTGTTGTTTTTGTGCTATCATCATAATCAATTGTATAACGATTGTATATGCAGCGTTTTTCTTTGTCTTTTCTTATAATCCAGAATTCAAGTTCTTCGGGGAATTTTATTTTTCCTGATCCCGCATCTTTATGTATTTTTTTTAATCTCTCTTTTTCTTCAGGCACGGCAAGTTCAATCCATGAAGATTCCTGAAATTCTTCTTTCGAATATCCTGTTATTTCAAGAGTTCTATTATTAATATAAACAATCTTGCCATTTTCAATAATTGTCAGTCCCTCGTGACTATTTTCCGCCATTTTCCTTAATCTTTCTTCGCTTTCAATTAATTCTTTTGCAGATATTTTACGGCTGGTTATATCTCTTCCTATTGCTCCTGCTGCTAT
>JAQUPB010000229.1 GCA_029004185.1 Bacteroidales bacterium
GGAGAAACAATTGATAACGCTGTTAAGATTACAGCAAAATTTGTTTACAATACATTAAAATACCAAACCGTAAAATATTTAGGTGTTTTTAATTTAATGTATAAATTCTACAACTCAAAAAAAGACAATCTAGATTTTAAAGATGTTCCCGGAATTGAAAAATTACTTTTGAAATTTGAGTATAATGCTTTAACTGATGAAGGCAGAATAGCAAGTGATTACGGAGTTCCCTCAAGTGTAGTAGATTATTACGAATACCCTGCCAGACAAATAGAAATAAAATCAAACTTTGATAATTTTGAATTAAAATCATTCGATAAAATAGAAAAGATAATTTATAAAAATAAATAACCTTAATCATGTGTAAAAATAAAGCAGTTATAAAATCCCATACAACTATAAGCTCTTAACATTAGCGTGTTTTTTGAAGATATTACATTGTGAAACAAACAGAAGAAAATATCTGGTATGCTAGTTATGGTTCTAATATTTTGGAAGAACGTTTTCTGTGTTATATTCGTGGCGGGCAACTTCTCGGTGCTTCGAAAAATTACATAGGTTGTACAGATAAATCACTACCGCTTGACAAAAAAGAAATATGTATTAACAGGGAGTTATACTTTGCGAAAAAATCAAAAATATGGGATAATGGTGGAGTTTGCTTTATAAAGACAAATTTTGAACCAAGACAAAAAACACTTGGCAGAATGTATTTAATTACGAAAGGACAATTCATTGATATAGTTAGACAAGAAACAAATAATACAGATGAGTTGATAATAAATTTCAGAAAAGCAATGGCTGACGGCTCCTTGATATTTAAGGAAAAATCTTGGTATGGAAATATTATTTATTTGGGTAATCAAAATAGTTCTCCAATATTTACATTTACACATCAAGGCAATATAGAACAAACAAATAAACCAAGTGCAAGTTATTTAAAAATAATAATAAAGGGCATACAAGAAACATACAATTTGAGTGTGGCAGAAATCTATGATTACTTGATAGCAAAACAAGGTATTGTAGATGAGTTTACTAGAGACGAGTTGGAAAATATTATTAAAAATATTGATGAGCAAAAATAGATAATAATGTCGATTACAAAAGAGGTACAATTAATTAAGCAATTTGAATATATTATTGGTGATTCGAGATTTAATGAAATTATCAAATTAAAAATAAGTTTTATAAAAAGCGAATTTAAAGACTCTGTATCAATTATTCTTATTGATTCTGAATATGCGGCAAAAATGGAAAATGTTTATAAACGTGCAAAAATTGAATGGGAAATACCAGAAAAATTTCCTAGGATACCTAAATCGATTATGATAGATATTAAAAATGTTACAAGAATTGATTTTTTATTTGCATTCTTACATGAATGTGGACATCTGAAGGACTATAATAATATAAATATTAAACTTAAAACTAAACGGTCAGAAATTTCAGCATGGAAACATGCGTATGAAGATTTAAAGTATATTATGAGCGTTAATGAACTTAATAATGATTTTTTTAATGCCGTTCAAATTTCATTAAATTCTTATAAGGTACATTTAAAATGCCTTAGAGAGTTACTAGATTTAGATTTGAAGTTAATTTAGACTAAAAATATTGCTACACACAACAAAAACATACGAATATTCGTAATTTCAGAATTAAAAAATATTAGGGCATTCCACCAATTGCCACCCGCAAGCAAACGCAAATTGGTGTCGGGTTATCCGCTCCAATCTTTTACTCGTACCTCGTAAAAGTATTTCCGCTTCTCCCCCTAATGCACGCTTCTTTTTCAAATTGTGCATTTCGCTGTCTGATATCCCAATTCAATCAACGCCTGTATATCTTTGGTGTTAAAGTTTTGCAAATCCAAATTAATTGGAGCATTGGGGCGTATAACTTTTAGGTTTATTTTCCGGTAACCCATAAAAGAATCATAATCGCCACAAAACATATTTATTCGTTTGCAATAAGCGATGTCGTTGTTCACATTTTCGTTTACAACAATGTCCATAGCTCTTTCAGAAAGACGCATTATGTTTCTGTAATTAAATGCTTCGGCGGTTAATTCTTCCGCATGACATGAAATGCAAATTATTTCATCGCACCCTGCTTCAATTGCTGGCTTAAGAGGAGCAACTTCACGCAGTCCGCCGTCAAGAAATGGCTTGCTTTCGTTTCCGCCAATGTTTACGGCAGGCATCATTATGGGAATTGCGGTGCTCGCAAGAACATAATCAATAAAATCCGGAAAGGTTATATCGGCATAAATTATTTTTCCGTCAGAAATATTCACTGCGCCAACTTTAAATCCAACGCAACTTTGATAAATATTATTCATCGAAATTGTTTTTCTCACGAGGTTTTTTATTGGCGTAGTGTCAACAAGTCCGTCAAATCGGTTAAATAATCCTTTATATAATAGCGAAACCGCGCTTCTTTTAATTACTACATCTTCGGGTTTTCTTATGTTGCATTTCCAGAAATTAATAAGATTGTTTGCTATTGCAGCCCAGTTAATATTTTCTTTTGTGGTTTTTTGTTTTCCAACTTCATTAATAATAAAGCTTCCGTTCAAACTCCCAACGGAAATACCATAAATGAAATCGGGCTTAAAACCTTTTTCGGTAACGGCTCTGAAAGCACCAGCCTGGAATGCCCCTTTTATTGAGCCGCCTGTAAATACTATTGCTTTTTTCGTTTCCATGATTGAAAAGTTTTAAAGATTATAAATAGAAATTATGAGAAAATAACTTTACATGGTTTCTTTGTTTGTTTCAATATTTCAAAGAATGGGAGAGAAGTTTATTCTTTTAGTAAAAAGGAGCCCTGTTTTGAACAAAGCCCCTTTTACTGCCGAACCAAACTTTTAATAGCCATTTTTCCTGAATTTAATTTTACTTATTTGTTTGAATTGCGGGCTTATTGCACCAAATACTGATTTTACATACTTCTTAACTTCGTTTGCAATATCAAACAAACCTACTACCGGCTGATAAAGCACGCTGTTTCTGCCTATATTTGTATTTGTATATGCAGTATGTGCATTTATTACACTGGTGTTTGCAGCTTTCAGACTTGTAAGTTGTGCGTTAAGGGCTGTTACCTTTAAATCAGCTTCATTCGGTGCGTAAAGCGGTTCCGATGAAACAACCTGTATCAGTTTTGCAAAATGGTCTACCAGGCTGTCGTAACTCTGTTGCGAAACCGAAATGTTTTTGTGTTCATCTTCAGGTGCAACTGCTGTTGCAGTTTCATCAACCGGCTTTTCAACAAGTTTCTTTGCCCTTACACCATGAATTTTGTGGTTAATTGTTAATGCATCATCAATCAACTGTTGGGTTGCGTCAGTTGCTTCAAGAGCATTAATAATTCGGGTACTGAGTTTCTTAAGATTTGAAAAGGTCAGTTCCCTTGCATTAGTGGCATTGTCATAAGTTGTTTTTGCCGCTTTTGCTGCCTGCAAAACATTTCTTGCAGTCGTCAGCAATGTTGTCATTGCCGGTATTTTAATGCTTGCTTTTGACGGATTATAGGCTGCTCCGTATCCAGTGCAAATCGAAATCACTTCTTCGAAATTCGCAACATTCTTAGAATGCCCCGTTTCAAAAATTGTATTCATAAAATAAAAGAATTAAGTTAAAAAATTGCCCTCGTTAATCTGGGAGCGTGGATTAGTAGAGGTTTTTCATAGGAAGGATAGTTTAAATTCTCTTATTTAATATTAAAACGCAAGCATATTTTGGTTTATTGTGTTAATATGATATTAAATTTAATATATTTCT
>JAQUPB010000230.1 GCA_029004185.1 Bacteroidales bacterium
AAACCTCGCGTATACAAAAGAAGCATTTGTTGAATCATCTGGATATACCGAGGATTATACTTCAGGCGACGATATGTTTTTAATGCTTGCACTGAAAAATAAATCCCGCGATAAAATAATGTTCCTGAAATCAGAAAATGCTTTGGTATATACGAATGCAAAAAAAACTTTCACCGATTTTTTTGAACAGAGAACAAGATGGGTTTCTAAAAGCAAGGGATATAAAGATATATCAGTAATAGCAATAGCTATACTGATTTATTGTTTTAATGCATTTGTTTTAATTTCTGGTTTTCTGTCAGTATTTTATGAAAATATTTTGTGTCCTTTTATTATGCTTTTTGCAATAAAAAGTTTTATGGATTATGTTTTTATAAGAAGTATTGCGAAGTTTTATAATAAAAATTCATTGCTTAAATTTTTTATTCCCGTAGAATTCTTTGAGCTTTTCTATGTTTCTTTAGTGGGATTAACCGGAAATTTCAGGTCGTATAAATGGAAAGGAAGAAGAGTTAAAAAGTAATCAGTAATCAGTTACCGGTAATCGGTAAAATAACAATAAAGAAAATATTAAAGTAAATAATTAGCAGCGCAGAAACATTTTACTACCGATCACCGATTACTGATAACCGATTACCAAATACTTAAAGCAAATTGTTTTTTACTCGTAGCTCGAGGCTCGCAGCTATTTTAAAGTTTAAATCTTTTCTCTACCAGATTCTTCAGAATGCCAAACGATGATTTGTTTTTATCCCAGCTGAATTTTTCGCTTAATTTGCCAATGTAAATTTCGGCTTCAGAAAGTTCACTGCAGTTTTCATTTAAAAAGTTTATCGCTTCGTTGTAATCTTCCATGTTTCCGTCAAAAAGTTCATTTATGAACAAAAACTTTTCATTTATGCCTATTGCCGCCTTGATGTCTTTCGATGCCTGATTCTGAATCTTTGATATTACCCTTTTATCTTCAGTTTCACCCGACATTTTTTCATTAATCGTGGGTTCGGTTTTGAATTTATCTTTTAATATTGATACGCTGTCGCCGAATAAATCAATCGGAGTTTGTGTTTTCGTTTTTTTAGTTGTTTTTATTTCTTCTTTTTCTTCGGTTGTTACTGTTTCAATTACAGGTGTTTTATATTCTTCCTTTTTATCCTGTGGAACCACTTTTATCTCTTCTTTTTTCTCTTTTATTTCGGATTTTTTTATGTTTTCAGTTTTTACTTCTTTTGGTGTTTCATGTTTTTCTTCACTTTCTGTTTTTTCAGATGCGGTACTATTATTGATTTTATTCAGAACACGGAATTGTTCATACAAATCTCTAAGGTAGTTCATGGTAATATCAAGCTCTATCTGTGGAATTTTTTTCTCTTTGCTGAGTATAATTTCTGTTTGTTCGGTAATGCTTTCAAGCAAATCAATAATTTTATTTTTTACAATTTCTTTTTCCATGGTTTCCCTTTTAAAAATTCATGGTATAAAAATAATATTTTTTAACCTTACTTATTAATAAAAATCAAAATAAAATAAATTCTTTCCTGAAAAAAAATTAACTTTGCAGACTTTTTTCAAGTTATAACAGGCATTGGCAGACAATTTAATCATACAGGGAGCAAAAGAACACAATCTTAAAAACATTGATGTAATAATTCCGCGCAACAAGTTGGTTGTATTTACGGGATTGAGCGGAAGCGGCAAATCATCTCTGGCTTTTGATACGATTTATGCCGAAGGTCAGCGCCGATACATTGAAAGTTTTTCGGCTTATGCACGACAGTTTATCGGCGAACTTAAACGTCCTGATGTTGACAATATAACAGGATTAAGTCCTGTAATATCAATAGAACAAAGAACGGCAAATAAAAATCCGCGTTCCACAGTCGGAACAATCACTGAAATTTATGATTATCTGCGCCTGCTGTATGCGAGAGCCGCCGATGCTTATTCTTATGTTTCAGGCGAGAAGATGGTGAGATATACAGAAGCTCACATAATTGATGTCATTCTTAAAAAATTTAATGATAAAAAAATTATTGTTCTTTCTCCTGTTGTAAAAGCCCGAAAAGGACATTACAGGGATTTGTTTGAACAAATAAGAAGATACGGTTTCATAAAGGTAAGGGTTGACGGCGAAATGCGCGACATTTCATTAAACATGAGCCTGGACAGATACAAAATTCATAACATAGAAATTGTGGTGGACAGGATAGATGTCAGCGAAAATTCCGGAGAGCGTGTTAAAAATTCGGTGCAAACTGCAATGAAATACGGCAAAGGAGTGCTGATGATACTTGAGCAGGAAAAAGGAGAAGCAACACATTACAGCAAACATCTCATGTGTCCTGCGTCGGGAATTTCATACGATGAACCTGAACCTAATACTTTTTCATTCAATTCCCCTTATGGTGCATGTCAGCATTGCAGCGGACTCGGCGAAATTTCCGCAATCGACATTCACAAACTCATACCTGATAAGAAAATGACAATAAGAAAAGGAGGGATTACTGCAATAGGCGAATATAAAAACAACTGGATATTCAACCAGCTTATTGCAATAGGTGAAAAATTCAATTTTACTATCGACACAGCAATTGAAGATATTCCCGAAGATGCTTTAAATATAATACTTTACGGTTCTGATGAAATCTTCAAAGTGAAAAACGAATTCATGGGTGTTTATACCAATTATTCTTTAACTTTTAACGGAATAGTAAATTTTATTGTTGAACAAAACAACGAATCTTCATCTGGCGGAATGAGGAAATGGGCGCAGGAATTCATGAATAAAATAAAATGTCCGGAATGTAACGGAGCAAGATTGAAAAAAGAATCCTTATATTTTAAAATCAATGAAAAAAATATAACGGAAGTTGCAAACCTTGATATTATTGGATTACAAAGCTGGGTGAATAATCTGGAGAGCACTCTTTCAAAAAGAAATCTTCAGATAGCGCAGGAAATAATCAAGGAAATCAAAAACCGCATTAATTTTATTCTTAACATAGGACTTGATTATTTAACTTTAAACCGGAACACAAACAGCTTGTCGGGAGGCGAATCTCAGCGCATACGGCTTGCAACCCAGATAGGAACGAAACTGGTCGGGGTTTTATATATTCTTGATGAGCCAAGCATTGGATTGCATCAGAGAGATAATTTAAAATTAATAAATAATCTAAAGGAGCTTAGGGATAATGGCAATTCTGTAATTGTTGTTGAACACGACAGGGAAATGATTTTATCAGCCGACCATATTATTGACCTGGGACCAACAGCAGGAGTAAACGGAGGAAATATTGTTGCAGAAGGTTCTCCCGACAAATTAAAGAATTTCGGTTCACTCACTGCTCAATATATACGCGGTGAGAAAAAAATAAAAGTTCCCGAAAAAAGAAGAAAAGGAACTGGTGAATTTATGAAGCTGTACGGGGCAAGCGGAAATAATCTTAAAAATTTAAATGTAAGTTTTCCATTAGGAAAAATGATTTGCGTAACGGGTGTTTCGGGAAGCGGTAAATCATCGCTTGTTAACGAAACTTTATATCCTGTTCTTAGTCATTTTTTTTACAGGGCGACAATGAAACCATTGCCGCATAAGTCGGTTGAAGGAATTAAATTCATTGATAAAGTCATTGAAATTGACCAGTCGCCGATAGGACGAACGCCGCGTTCAAATCCCGCAACATACACGAAAGTATTTGACGATATCAGGAAACTCTTTGCCGAACTTCCC
>JAQUPB010000231.1 GCA_029004185.1 Bacteroidales bacterium
ATGAAAAGAGCAAAACTTACCATTATTCCTGTAAAAGGAATATAAAAAGGAATTTTCATTATTTTTTTCATCTGTTTAAATTTTAGTTAATATATGAAAAGTAGTTTTTTATTAATTGAAAAAACAATATGAAAAACAAATATAATTAAATTTTAAATAAAAAAGCCGTCAGTTTTTTATAAGAAAATCACTTTTATTGATTGATATTTCTTTTGTATGAAATATCATACATTATGTCTGAAATGTCATGCAAAATGTCTGAAATATCAGACAAATTATCTGCCTGTTACTGCCATCTGATAATAAGTTCTTTCAGGCGAGGCATTTTGCTAACGGTTCGTAATCCTTTTTAAAACATAGACTGTATCTGACTTATATGGTAAAAATCTTTTAAACGTAAAGAGGGTATCTAATTCGAAGTTGTTAAGTTTTTCATTGGTAACAACATAGTTGTCTTTATCAACCCACCACCAGCTACGGCTGTCGTTCGGGTAGTCCTTATTTGTTTTATGCCAGCCATTATATTCAAACCCGCCATCAATTTCATGAGGTGATATTCCTTTATTCTGCAAATAAGTAAGAGCTTTCCATCTGTTTTTTTGCCAGTTGAAAAAGTCTTTGTTTTCCAGTATTGTAACAATGTAAACCGTTGCCATAACTATAATTAAAGTGGATTTCAATTTTAATTGAGTTGCATTTAGTTTTGGTATCAGGAGCAAAACAACAAGTAAAATTAACGGCAAAGCATAGCGATCAAAATAAGCCTTATTGATTGAAACAAAAATGAAATAAAGCAATATGAACAGGAATAATGGTAAGCGAAAAAATGACTTTGAAGCTGTTGTATTTTTAATAAGGTCTTTTCTTGTCAAAAAAAACATAGTAATACAAACAGATATAAACGAAATTGTTGTTACTGCAATTTTAATCCAAACCATATAATATGGAAAATGGGGTACCGGATTTTGTTTTACTGCACGTGGTCCGATTTCCAGAATGTTTGACGTATTGCCTAACGGGTGATGCGGCAAGGCATTGAAAGTAGCCAGTAGCACAAATCCCGCAATGATCAGGAGTTTTAAACCGGCTTTTATTTTATAATCTTTAAATTGACTAATAAGCAATATGTTTAAAGGGATTAATACCCATCCTGTTACCAGCAGCATATCACCTGCATGCAAAAGGTGATCGGAAAATGGAGCTGTTTTTAGATAAATAAATAATTTACCAAGGCTTTGTATGTTGTGTGAAATTCCGTATTCCGTCAGGTAATGTCTGTATTTATCATGCGCCAACCAACATACGGCTATTGGCAACGCAATCATAATAGTTTTCTTTACAAATGATTTTTCTACGATATAAACAAAGCCAATTATTATAATTGGAAGCAACAAACCATGTTGTCTGTTTAGTACGGCGATAGCGCAAAACAGGATGCACAAAAGGTAGTTTGGATACTTCTTGGTATCTCTGTATTTTAATAATTGATCAATAGCAAATATTATGAACGATAAAAAGAAAATATCGGTCATAAACGTAAACGACAATGAACAAAATATTATGTTAAAACAAAATGTTACGGTAATGTAGAAAGCAATCCATTCATTTTCATCTGAAAGTTTTTTGACGATATTATAAAAAATAAGTGAAGAAGTAATTGCAAGCAAAAGAATGGAAATGCGCAGAATTGTGAAAGAAAACCCAAAAATAAATGCAAATCCGCTGCCATATATTGTTTGTGAAACTAAATTCATTGCCGGCCAGTAATCTACCACGAATCGCCCATTCTCCACCAGGTTGTACACGTTTTTGGCATAAGCCCAATCATCATTAATTGGAAACTCTCCGATTGGGTTAATGCATACAAAGGCAACAATCCATAAAAATGTAATCAGGGATTTTGGGTTTAACATTATTAATATTAATGTTTGGTGATTTTAATTTATTAATTGTTAATTATTCTTTGTTCATTGTTTCATAATCTTGCTTACATAATTAACCTTATCATTTTGCAGCATTAAGAAATAAATTCCATTCGCAATATCTGTTAAATCCAACTGGTAAGTATCAGAAAACTCAACATTCTTCAATAGTACTTCCTGTCCCTGAATGTTCTTTATTGAAATAAAATAGTTTTGCAATACATTGCTTTTTATTTTTATTGTCAATTTGCCGGTAGTGGGATTTGGATAATAATCATATATATTGCACATTTCATTTTTATTCACATCATTATTAAAACAATAAATTACTGAATTAATTACTGAATCATTAAAATTTAATTTGACATTTTCACTAAGAAAACCAATGGTATAAGAACTTGCAGGAATTTCCGTAACATTATATAAAATATTTTCAGTTATAAAATGTATAGTATCAAAATCACATAATCCATGTCCGTTTTCATCTAATTTTGCTATTGACAGACCATCGGAATTTTTGGAAAAAACATAACAGTTTTTATTTTTATTGAATACTTTAACTCCTATACTTGTTCTTAGATTAATATGGTAAAAGTCATCGAAATACCTTGTCCATTCAACATTATTTAATGAATCTGTCTTTAAATAAACTGTTTTGGAACCAGAAGCAAGGCCTAATTGTCCGGTATATAAATACCCTTTATCACTGGTTTCAGTAAAACTACGCATTTGATTGGATTGTATTGGTTCGTTTGTTAATAGTTTTTTTGCCCACAAAATGTTGCCTGATGAATCAATGTGGATGGTATTATTTGCTGTATTTGATACATGAGTTGTACTGTCTTGTGTACTAATAAGAATTGAATATTCATTATTAGTTGTTTTTATGATATCAGCACATGTCCAATTAACACCATTGTTATCGAACTCTTTTAACCATATAAAATTTCCCGAAGTATCAACCAGATAAATAATTATTTTGGTTAAATAATTGTTTATTACTTTCATTCCGAATATTAAAAATTTATCATCTGAATATTTGATGGTTTTAAATAATATAGAAGGAGTATAATTAGATTTTTTTTGCCATATTATATCTCCTGTTTTGTCACATTTTATTAGTATTGGACCTCCAATGCATCCCGTACCGACCAAATAAAATCCATTATTTTCCGAACTAAAAATGTCCCAAATACTGTTTGATGTAATTGTTGGGTAATAATATTGCTTTGTCCACAAATAATTTCCACTTTTGTCAAATTTAACGACGCTTCCTAATCCGCTATTGTGAAAAGGATCATATTGTGTTTCGATTACAAACCCGCTATCAGTTGTCTGAATTATTTTTGAAAAAAACATTGTAGAGTCACAAGAAAGTTCTTTATAAAACTCGAATTGATTTGTACTATCAATTTTTAAAATTCCTCCATTCATAGATACACAAGCAAAACCATTATCATAAGTTTTAATAACATCTTGCAAATCATAAATATTAAAAGATTTATAAAAAGTATTTTGTGCAAAAGATATAGTAATAGTGCTATATGCCATTATAAAAAATATAAAAAGTTTTTTCATTGGTTTGGTTTGTAATTTTTATTTTTCAATTATTACTGATGCGTTAATATTTCATTGAAACTAAATAAATTAAATTGTTCTTTGACATTTTGTTTGATTTGTTGTTTGGCAAACAGTTCATTTATCGGTGTTTTGGCAAAAACAGAAATTCCCA
>JAQUPB010000232.1 GCA_029004185.1 Bacteroidales bacterium
ACATCTTTTATTTTAATCATTCTTTCAAATTCTTTTTCAAGAGCTGCGGAATCTTTAATATCAATGGCAACACCACCCACTTCTGATTTATGAACCGGTCCTACAACTTTCATTACAACAGGATAACCAATATTACCGGCAGCATTTACGGCTTCGTCTTTTTTCCTGACAACAGTTTCGCCTGCCCTTGGAATTCCTGCCGCATCAAGCAATCCCTGCACATCCGAAGGATTCAGATAACCATCTTTTGCATTGTCAATAATTGAACGGATTTTTTTCGAGTCAATCGAAGGCAATACGATTTTTTCAAGTGACGGTTTTGATGTATTATAAACTTTTACCAAAGCATTACCAAGAGTTACTTCATCCGGAAAATTTATTCCACCTTCAGAAATAAAATAGTCAATTTCCTTTTTAGCATTTATTATTGAAGGAAGCACAGGGTAAATGGGCTTTTTGCAAGTTCGCATTTTATTTTTCAGAACCTCATATACGTTATAAACTTCGAACAATCCAGGGCTGCCGAAAATAACAACCATTGCATTAATATTGCTGAATTTATTTTCAACGTAATCAATTATAGTTCCCAATTGCTCAGCATTTCCCGTTGCCAGAAAATCTATGGGATTTGCAACCGATGAACCGGGATTTAATTTTGTTAAAAGTTCATTTGCATCCTTACCTTCAATATGGGGAATCTCCATGCCTCCGTTTGAAAGAGCGTCGGTGAGCATTACTGCCGGTCCGCCGGCATGAGTTATTATTGCCATATTTTTCCCCTGAAGTTCTTTATGCATAAACAACGATGCTACTGTAGTCAATTCATCCCTGCCAAAACACCTTACTATTCCTGCCTTCCTGAACAAAGCATCAACCGCAACATCTGAAGTTGCCAAAGCGCCCGTATGAGAAGATGCCGCCCTGCTGCCTGCTTCGGATGAACCCGCTTTTATTGCCGCAATTCTGCATCCCTTACGAACCAGTGAAGACGCGTGTTTTAAAAGCATATCGGGTTTCTTCACGGTTTCCAGATATAATATTTTTACTTTTGAACTTATTGCGGGGTCAAAACTTTCATCAAGATATTTTAAAACTTCTTCAACTCCCATTTGTGCACTATTTCCAACTGAATAAACACTTGCGAAGCTCAAGCCTTTTGGAATACCCGCTTCCATAATAAATACAGCAGTAGCACCCGAACCGGAAATAAAATCACATCCCTGCGGATTAAGTTTTGGAATAGGAGTTGTAAAAACGCCACTGTAATTGGAATTTAAAAATCCTATGCAATTTGGTCCAATTAAACACCCGTTTATATCATTAATTGTTTTAACGATTTTTTCTTCCAGTAACCTTCCTTCTTCATTCTCTTCACTAAATCCAGCCGATAGAATTATGAATGCTTTTGTTTTTTTATTTTTTGCCAGATGCTCAACCATTTCGGGAATAAATTTACATCCCACAGCAATAATAGCCAGATCAACATCAGGAAGGTCTGATGTGTTTTTATAACAATTCAACCCCTGAACAATATCATCCTTGGGATTAACAACATACAAATCTCCTTTGAATTTCCCGTCAATGATATTTTTTAATACTTTGCCTCCGGGTTTGGAAATATCATTTGAACCGCCTATTACTGCAATGCTTTTAGGATTTATTAATTGTTCGTTTACCATGATTTTAGTTTTGAAATATCCGCTAAAATTATAAAAAAATAACAAACATTGAAATTACTAAAAAAAACGCCACAGATTATTCGTAAACTTTTTTTAACCTGAACTATTAATAAAGAATTGCAAATAAAGATTTCTCTATAACAGAAGTATGAAGTACGAGGTATGAAATCTATCTTAGTACGCTCTTCATTTTGCATTTTTTCAAAAAAATCCTTTACATAAATATTGTTTCTACGAAAGGATATATTTATGATTTTCATACCTCTTATCTCATACATCATACTTCGGGATCAATTCTGTGAACATAGCGAAGCGATATCATGAGCTCCTTTATAATAAAATTAAGTTTGCGAATAATCTGTGGCTGATTTATGAATAATAAAAAAAGATTAAATTTGTAAAAAAATTATCACATAATGATTCTTACATTTACCATATCGGTTTTTCTCATAATCTATTCATACCTGATTTTTCCTGTCATATTAAAATTACTTTCAATCAACAAAAAAACCAACTCTATTGTTTACGTTTCCGGTGATGAATTACCCGTTGTTTCATTGATTATTTCGGCATTCAACGAAGAAAAAGTTATTGAAGAAAAAATAAAAACGATATTCAATACAACTTACCCGCTGGAAAAAATACAGGTAATAATTGGTTCCGACGCTTCAACCGACGGCACAAATAAAATAGTTAAAGATATTTCACAGACATACAGGCAAATTGTTTTATTTGAGTTCCCGGAACGTAGGGGAAAATCGAATGTTATCAATGAGCTCGTAAATAAAGCAAACGGTGAAGTTTTAATTCTCACTGATGCAAATGTTTTCTTTGAAAAGGAAACAATTTTCGAAATGGCAAAACATTTCAAAAATCAGGAAATAGGTTTGGTGGACACCAACATGAAAAAAAGCAATCTGAAAAAAGACGGCATTTCGCTTCAGGAAAAAACATATATTGACATTGAAGGAAGCATCAAAAACAAAGAGGGTTTGATTTGGGGAATGATGATGGGACCTTTTGGCGGATGTTTTGCTTTAAGAAAAAATCTATTCTCTCCTATTCCCGAAAATAATCTTGTTGACGATTTTTATATAAACATGAAAATCCTGGAAAAAGGAAAGAAATCCATAAATGAAATAACGTCGGTTGTACACGAAGATGTATCAAATGATTTGTATGAGGAAACAAGAAGAAAAAAGAGAATCGCTGCAGGAAATTTTCAGAATCTCGCACACTTCAAGCGCCTTCTCTTTTCACACATCAAAGGCTTATCTTTTTGCTTTATTTCTCATAAAATAATACGGTGGTTTGTTCCTTTTCTTTTGACATTTGCCTTCATAAGCAATTTATTTCTTGTACCGGAAAATACTTTTTTCAAAATAACTTTTGCCCTTCAATTTCTGCTTATTCTGATTCCATTATTTGATTTTCTGCTGAAGAAAATAAAAATACACATTGCCGCATTTCGTTTTGTTACACATTTTTATTTTATGAATCTTGCATTAATGCTTGGTTTCTTTAAATATGCAGGAGGAATAAAATCAGGTATATGGCAGCCCACAAGAAGAAATCAGTAATTGGTAACCGGTAATCAGTAACCGGTAATCGGTGTTATTACGTTTTTAGAATATTTGCAACAATATTTTTAACTTTACCGCAAATTTGAGTTAAAATGGCAGAAAGATTTAATAAAATAAAAGAAGCAATTGAAGACATAAAATCCGGAAAAGTCATTATAGTTGTTGATGATGAAAGTCGCGAGAATGAAGGTGATTTTGTTGTTGCCGCAGAAAGAATAACAGCAGAAACCGTAAATTTCATGGCAAAATACGGAAGAGGTCTGATATGCGCTGCCATTACGGAAGAGAGATGCGATGAGCTAAATCTCGAATTAATGGTAAGCAGAAATACTTCAAGC
>JAQUPB010000233.1 GCA_029004185.1 Bacteroidales bacterium
TGCCTTGCATTATCGGCTTTTTCACTCATAACATCCATTCCGACTCTGTGGTATTTGTACATGCTTTCCCTGAATGCCTTGTAATTCTGGTTTGTCAGGTTTTCAAGAAGCCAGTACCTGTTCTTCATGCTTTCGAACGACTTCCATCCTTTTTCCTGAATGCTTTGAGTCAGATTAATTATTGCCTGTGCCTTTTCGTAAAACGGCGTGCCTCCGTACAGGGAAAAAGTATCGTAATCGAGACCGATAATTACATATGCATAATAGGCAAGAATTGATGTGAGGTTTGAAATATATGTATTATCGGTATAATCGAGAGGTTGTGATTCAACATATTTAATATTAAAATCCTTATCAATAAAATTCAATAAAACGGTATTATAAGTAGTTTTGTATACCGGACGGCGCACCTGAATCTGAATTGTGCCTGAAAACTCATCATTGTTTCTTTCGGTAAGGTTAATAAGTATGCTGCATTCTATGCGTTCTTCGTTTTTAAAAATGTTATTTGTCCATTTTCTGTTATTCATAAATTCCCATATTGACATTCGCAGTGTTTCATATATTTTCTTGTCGCTGCCCGGGATTTTGTCGGATACTATCTGCACATTGCAATTCAACTCCTGCGCGTAAATGCATAATGCAAATAAGCTTAAAACAAATGTCAAAAAAATATTTCTCATACTAATTTTATTTTTTTTACAAAAATATAAAACAAATTATTGTTTAATAAACTTATAATTATAAATTTTATTTCCCACGGAAATATTTATCATATATAATCCGTTTGCAAAACCGCTGATGTCAATTTTCTTAATGCCTGCGTTATTGTTTTCCTGTGAACTGTAAATCATTTTTCCCTGCATACTATAAATCACAATATTCATTTTTTCATTAATATTTCCGTTCAGCATAATTCCGAATTTGCCGTTATTGGGGTTCGGATAAACAAAAAACGATTTATTCTCAATATTATTTTCATTCACACCAAGATTTACGCTTATAACAGTTGCTGACGAATTGTAATTCTTATCTGTTTTTACCAGAAAAATACTCGAATAAGTTGTGCTGTAACTCTCGGTATTGCCGACAATCACATAACCGCTGTCGGAAGTTGGTTGCGCATAAACTCCTTCATCTCTTTTCACATCTCCGAATAATTTAGTATCTATCCATCCCGAATTATTAACAAAAACGACAAACATCATGTCCTCCGCTCCTGCCGATTGATTTGCCCTGCAGCCAATGAGACCGATGTATCCGTTGGGACATTCCATCACATAATTGAAATTCTGATTTTCGGTTTTAAAATATTCTTTGAAATCCCACTGAAAATTTCCCGTGCTGTCGGTTTTAATATATAAATAGTTAGTATTTGTTCTTCCGCTCACAATAGTGTAACCTGCAATTGAAATTCCGGTATCGGAAGTGAGCGATACCGAATTAGCGAAGTTGTCATTTATGTCGCCATGTGTCTTCGTCCACAATGTATCACCATTTTTTTTAATCTTCACCAAATAAAAATCAGCGCCGCCTGCACCGGAACTTTTTGTATAACCGCCTATGAGCAAATTACCGTCTCTGCATTCAATAATGCTTTTGGCAACATCGGCACTGTCGCCTCCGTACGTTTTCGTAAAAACAGTATCGCCGTCGGTATCGGTTTTTATTAAATAAAAGTTAGAGTTTTTTTTGCCGTAACTGTATGTTTCGCCGGCGATATAATAATTAAGACCGCTTTGAAGCACACAATGTCCCATATCCCAATCGTTGCCGCCATAATGCTTTTCCCATAATAAATTCCCTGCGGTATCTACTTTCATCAAAAGAACATCATATGTTGTATCAGCGGTATTATTGGTATATCCGCATATCAGGAAATTATTGTCCTGGGTTTTTTCAACAAATCTGCCGTAATCAATTCCTGTACTGCCGTAGAATTTTTTCCATATGGGAGTTCCGAATTTATCGGTTCTGATAACGATAATGTCGGTATTTCCTGAACCGAAACTGCTCGTATTTCCGAAAATAAAATATCCCTCATCATCAGCCTGCTTCACTGAAAAACCATAGTCGTATGAATTACCCGAATATATTTTCTGAAATTTGACTTGTGATTTTGCGTAATACGACATTAAAATAATAATCAGAACAACAAAAAAATATTTTGCTAAAAGGCATAGATTCCACGAGAGTTTCCGTGACAAACCCATCTTCTTTAATTTCATTTCCCTCAATCTTATGCTTGCAACTATTTTCATATTTACTTTTTACTATTTGCTTTCTACTATTTTCTCTTTGCTATATTATTTTCTTTATCCCAAAATAGAACCCCTCTCCTCTTGTTGTTCGAGGATATATAAATCCGTTAACATAATTGCTGCCAACATCAAAAATAAAACCGTTTTTGAAATCGTGACCGAATTCTAAACCGAAATTAGCATCGTGGTTCACAAAAATGTTTGAATTGCCGTATCCCCCATAGCTTACAACGAGAGAAAAGAAATTATATTTATCCGGATTGATAATTGTTTTAAGATAAAATAAAGGACTGTAATTTGCATTTATTATATATTTAATTCCTGCGTAGAAATCAACTGCATTAAAAGCATTATATAAATAACCGATACGAAATACTGATGGCAAGCCGGTATTAAATCTTGAAGTTTTATTTTTGTACGCATATTTATTTGCAATGCTGTCAATATTGGCATCATCGAACATTTCGTTATTCATATTAATGAAGTCGGGAACTTCCCATCCGCCATAGTGAAATGACGTATCGGGGCGGTAATAAAACCACGAGTTTTTATTCCAGCGTATAGAACCCACATTTTCAAACGAGATGCTGAACATATCACCGCGCCTGTTTTCTATTGAATATGAAAAGCTAACGCATGTTCCGAAGCCGCTATAATAATACCCGGGATTTTTTGAAGTATCGCTGACGGAAACATCATAACGGGCATCAAAATCTATATATTCACCGTATCTCTGAGTAAACAATTCTCCTTTTTCCAGATTGACATTTAAACTTTTCCTTCCGAGATTTACGCCTAAACCAATGGAAAATTCGTATGTTAATTCATCCGCTTTATATCTTGAAACTATCCCGAATGAAATCTGGTCATAACTTATATAATTAAGTTTTGAATTACCCATGTCGGCTGTTTTTCCTTCAAACATCTTATTTCCATAAAAAGACAGGTTAAATAAATCTTTGCTGAATTTCATGTTAAGATAATTGCAGTTTTTTACATTCACATAATAACTCAGCCCGTATGCAGAATCATTGTGCAAAGTGAATTTCAGATAAGAATTCATCTCGCCGCCGAGTTTATTGCTTTCAGCAAGCTGTTGCGAAACCCTGCTTTTCATATCATCATCAATATATCCGCCGCTCAGGGTTCTGCTAATAAATTCATTCGAAACCACATTTGAATTTATTTCGGTGTTGTTGCCTGCTTCGAAAGTATATTTCTTTGTTTTGTAATTTTTATCAAAAAGATTAATCGTCTGGGCATACACACTGCTTGCGCATAACAGAGAAATCACAATTAATATCAATATTTTATTTCGGGTTAACATCAAATTTCAA
>JAQUPB010000234.1 GCA_029004185.1 Bacteroidales bacterium
AAGATTTCTCAATTCGGCTTATTGTCGGAATGTGTCCGCAAGACGGAATTGAAAAAAGAAATCATCACGCATTTGTTGATTTGCAATCAAAAAAATTTAGCGTTGATTTTAAATGCAATTATGTTATAAATAAACCTGCTGTTCATTCAAAAGTTTACGCTTGGTATTGCGATAAAGAACCAATTGCTGGATTTGTCGGTTCTGCAAATTATACACAAAACGCTTTTAGCGATTCCATGAGAGAAGTTTTGGAAGATGAAAATCCTAAATCTTGTTTAGATTATTACGAGAATTTATTAGGCGAAACTGCTAATTGCGAAAAAGAAAATATCCATGAATTAATAAACATTTTTGAAAAAAAGATTGAACGAAAAAAAACCGAAGAAGTTGCCGAAGCAGAAACTGCTGTTACCTCAAAAGAATTAGGGCTGGAAAGTGTTACTCTTACTTTGCTTGACAGTGATACGGGAGAAACACCTAAACGTTCAGGAATTAATTGGGGTCAAAGAGAAGGGAGAGAAAAGAATCAGGCATACATTAATATTCCTGCTGAAATTGGTCGGTCTGGATTTTTTCCCGAACGCTATGAAACGTTTACTGTTGTTACTGATGATAGCAAGCAAATTATTTGTGTTCGTGCTCAAGATGGCGGGAAGGGATTACATTCAACTTTGAACAATTCTTTGCTTGGCGTATATTTTCGTTACCGTCTTGGTTTAAAAGATGGAGAATTTGTAACAAAGGAACACCTTTTGAAATACGGAAGAACTGATGTTACTTTTTATAAGATTGATGCTGAAAATTATTTAATGGATTTTTCAGTTCACTAATTTTGTTGCCGCTAAAATTTTTAATACACACTTTTCAGAATCTTTCTCTATTTGTTTTGCCCAAAAGCGAATTACTTTCCACCCATCTTTTTTTAATTGTTTTTTTACTTCTTTGTCTCGTTGAATGTTGCGTTCAATCTTTTTAATCCAGTATCGTCTATTGCTTTTTATTTTTTTGTTTGTATGCTTCCAGTTTTTTCCGTGCCAAAATTCGCTGTCGCAAAACACAGCAAGTTTGTGTCGTTTAAAAGTAAAATCGGGTTTTCCAAAGACTGTTTTGTCGTTTTTGCGATAACGCAGTCCTTTTGTCCAAAGTATCTTACCAAGAAGGATTTCAATCTTTGTATCCTTGCTTCTAATTGCCTGCATATTTTTTCGTCTCTGTTTTTTTGTCAGATTGTCCATTTTGCACTGCTCTATAGCGGTTGCTGGTAACGTTCCGCGGCTTGCGACAGTGCGGGTTTTAACGCACAAAATTGTCAAGCCGATACAAAGTTAAAAATATTTATTTCATTGTCAAGTTACACGAAACCCCGCATTGTTGCAAACCGCTGTTGGCGCTATGTGCCCTTTATTAAAAGTTTACACTGAGTTTTAAGTATCCGCCAAGACCATTTCTTATTATTCTCATAAGAGTTGAAAGTCTTACATCAGAAGCGTCATTTTCAAGTCGTGAAATATATGTCTTTGTTGTTCCGCATTTTTCAGCAACCTGCTCTTGTGTCAGTCCTAATTCTTTTCTAAGTTCCTGAAGCATTACACCAAGTTTGAAGGATTCAAATTCTTCTTCAAATTTTTCTCTTCTCGCTGTACCGCGTTTTCCATATTGCTGAACTAAATGGTCAGTAAAGGAAGTCAAGTTGTTTTTATTTTTCTTTTTCATCGTAGTATTGTTTTTTTAGTTTTTCTGCTAATTCAATTTCATTCTTTGGTGTCTTTTGAGATTTCTTTTGAAAGCCATTAAGTAATATTATAAGTTGTCCTTTATCAAAGAAACTGAAAACTCTATAAATGTTACTGCCAACTTCAACTCTAATTTCATAAAGTCCCGAAGAATTTTCTATGTGTTTGAAATATTTAGCAGGAACTCTGTCTACTATTGCTATTAATTTAAGAGTCCAGTTGAACTTTTTCTTTACTTCTGGCTTCAGTCTTGCAAAGAAGTCAAGATAAAAGTTTTTGTAATAAAAAATATTCCTGATAAATTTTTCTTCCACGATACAAAGATATCTAATTAGGTAACATTTTCCAAATTATTTATGAATTATTTTTTTTGCAGTTACGCTCTCGGGCATTAGCGCCAACGTTTGGCGGGCTGGTGACGGCAGCGTTTTTAAAGTTACGTCAGTTTCAGCCGATACAAATGTACAAATAATTATAATCTTTTTAACTTTACGAAAACGCTGCTGGCAACAGCCCGCTGTTATAAACAGGCGTTGTTGTTACAAAGTTAAAGTTAAAAGATTGTCAGAAGCTTTTTGAAGTTTATGGTTTTATATATCGTCGTCTATGTAGTTTTTTTGCGGTGGAATGTGGGTAGGCGTTTAAATTTTTACAGAAGGGTGGGGATTTTTTGTTTTTCTATCAATATATACAAAAGTAGTGTGTAGGGAATGGCAAGCTTATGCGAGAAACTTTGGTGGCGGGTGGAAAGTGCGGTTTTGAGCATGTGCTTGCCATTGTGCTGTTGGGACTATTATCGCTAAACCTCGCTATACTGTGAGTCAATGTACAAAACAGTATATGGAATGAGTTATAATTATCAGTCAACATAGTCAAGTTACCAGTCAGGGTTACGGAATTATTAATCGTTTCAGTCAGGTTGGCAGTGAAAACGATAAAAGTATCAGCTACCAGTATCAAAGTATCAGTCAGGATGGGAAAAATGTAAAACTTTATGCCAGGTCTATCAGACATTGCCCGATGTCCATCAGACATCATTCGAGGTCCATTAAACATTATGACAGGTCCATCAGACGTTATGGAAGGTCTATCAACCACCATTCGAGTTTTATTAAACTTTATGGAAGTTCTATCAGACATTGCTCGAGGTCTATTAAACATTATGAGAGTTTTATCAGATATTGCCAGAGGTCTATTAAACATCATGCTGGGTCTATCAGGCATTGTTCGAGGTCTATCAGCGTTGGTACTAGGTCTATTAACTATCATTGAAGTTTTATCAGCCACTATTGGAGTTTTACAAAACATATAAGGAAAGGGGTCTGTTCAATAAACTGTGTCAAAAAACATAAAAGGGGTTCTACTTTTGATTGAACCCCTTTTACTGCCGGACTAATGTTTTACAATCCATGTTTTGTGAATTTTATTTTGCTTATTTGTTTATATTGTGGACTAACCGCGCCAAAAACCGATTTTACATATTTTTTTGCTTCTAAAGCAGTATCAACTAAACCAGTTGAGGGTTGGTACAAAAAGGAGTTTCTTGCTATTATTGCATTGGAATATGCTGTATGAGCATTAATAACAGCAGTGTTTAAAGTTCTGTAGTTGGCAAGCTGTGTGTTTAACGCAGCTACTTTTAAATCCAATTCATTTGGAACATAAAGCGGTTCAGAAGAAAGTACCTGAATAAGCTTTGCGAAATGGTCTATTAAGCTATCGTAGCTCTGTTGTGAAACCGAAATATTTTTGTGTTCGGCTTCATTTGTAGCTTCAGTTGTGTTGTCACTTACAGGTTCTGCATCAAGTTTCTTCGCC
>JAQUPB010000235.1 GCA_029004185.1 Bacteroidales bacterium
AGCATATGTTGCAAAAGCAAATGAGAATGCTGAATATATTCAGGGTATGAGCATGGCAAGAAGTATTTTAATAGTTCCTTTCGAAAAATTAGATGATGCTCAGATAAAATCTACTTATCCTCCGAACTATGCTGAATTGATGTTGAAAGTAAAAGTGTTGAAATAAAAATTCACATCACTGCAGTTCTTTTGCAACCCGAACACTAAACACCACTTTTTACTAATTACCGATTACTGAATACTGATTGCCATTTTTTCAACGGATTCTAAAAAAAGTGATACGAATTCTAAAAAGATTCTAACGAATTCTAAAATGCACTTGACACGTAAGTTTTTTATGTTTTATTTTGTCGCCGATAAAAATATGAATGATAATTTTCATAAATTTGTCATTCAGAACGTAGTTCAATTTATTTACTAATTTAAACTTAACAAAAATGGCTGGAGTAAACAGAGTAATTTTAATCGGTAACCTGGGTAAGGATCCTGAAGTCCGACACCTGGAAAATAATGTAAAAGTTGCAAGTTTCCCTATGGCAACAAGTGAGACATATAAGAATAAGGACGGGCAGAAAGTCACAACAACAGAATGGCACAATATTGTTGTATGGCGTAACCTGGCAGAAATTGCAGAAAAATATCTGCACAAAGGCAGTCAGGTTTATCTCGAAGGGAAATTAAGAACCCGCACATGGACAGATAAAGAGAATAATAAGAGATATATCACCGAAATTATAGGAGATAGCTTTATTATGCTTGGATCTAAAAAAGAAGATACATCGGGAGAGCATCCGGCATCTGATCATGTGGCTGCTGCTACTGAAACTCCTGCTACAGGCGATACTCCGGCTGAAGATGATCTTCCGTTTTAATAAAGCAGAAAAAAACAATATTCTTTTTTAGCTTTGGTATAATGTATGTCTGCGGATATTTGCGAAATCTGCGGGAGAAAAAGAAAGACTCTTCGCAAATTTCGCGGATATACGCTGATTTTTCGTTAATTTTTTATTGTTTTTTTAATCAATAATCGTATGAAAAATTTCAATTCTTGATCAACATGTTCAATAAACGTTTGCTTAAAATATTTTTTTCTGCTTATATCATATTTTTTCTTTGTTCTTGCGGAAATGACAATAATTTTATTCCAAAACCTGTTGGGTATTTGAGACTTGATTTGCCTGCGCATTCGTACAAATCGTTTGACACAACCTATCCATACAGGTTTGATTATTCCAGACATGCAAGAGTTGTCGAGGATACTGAACGCAATAAAGAGATTTACTGGATTAATATTGAGTATCCGGAATATAAAGCTAAAATATATCTGAGTTATAAAACCGTTGATGATAATCTTGGAAGATATATTGAAGATGCTCATACTTTTATTAATAAACATATTCCGAAAGCCAGTACAATTAGTGAAAGCACAATTATAAAACCCGGAAAAAGAGTTTTCGGAACCATATATAACATTGAAGGAATAGGAGCGGCATCACCGCTTCAGTTTTATTTAACCGACAGTACTAAAAAATTCATCAGGGGTGCTTTGTACTTCAATGCCAAGCCAAACAATGATTCCCTCGCTCCGGTTATTGATTATATAAAAAAAGATGTTGAGAGATTTATTGAGTCGTTTGAGTGGAAGAAAGCCGGTAATCAGTAATCTGTAGTAAAACTTCGATATTCGATGTTCGTTATTCGATATTCATTATTAACTTTGTCAATTATATAAAAACTATCGAAGTAATACCTTATTTGAAATTATATAAAACTACCGATGCGAAAAAAAGTTGATTTTTTGGTTATTGGTTCGGGAATTGCAGGATTGAGCTATGCATTGAAAGTCGCAGAACACGGAAAGGTTTGTGTTGTTACCAAATCAACTGCTGCAGAAACAAACACCAGGTATGCACAGGGTGGAATTGCTGCAGTGTTATATACTCCCGATACTTATGAAAAACATATTAAAGATACGATTGAAGCCGGTGCCGGTTTATGTGACGAAAAAATAGTAAGAATTGCAATTACCGAATCAACAGAAAGAGTTCAGGAACTGATTGACTGGGGAACTCATTTTGATAAAGACAAATCGGGAAGGTATGACCTTGCAAGGGAAGGGGGACATTCGGAATACAGGGTTCTGCATTTTAAAGACAAAACAGGTTCGGAAATCCAAAGAGCTTTACTTGAAAAAGCAATTCAGCATCCGAACATTGAAATTCTCGAACATCATTTTGCAATAGAATTAATAACTCAGCATCATCTTGGAATAAAAGTAACAAAAGACACTCCTGACATTGAATGTTACGGCGCGTACATTTTAAATCCTTCAGGAAAAGTTGATACTGTTTTGTCAAAAACGACTTTAATTGCAACAGGTGGAGCCGGTAATGTATACAGCACTACAACAAATCCCGGAGTTGCAACAGGCGATGGAGTATCTATGGTATATAGGGCTAAAGGCAGAGTTGAAAACATGGAGTTTATCCAGTTTCATCCCACGTCTTTATATAATCCCGATGAAAAACCTTCATTTCTCATAACCGAAGCCTTGAGGGGGTTCGGGGCAATATTGAAAACAGCCGGCGGAAATGAATTTATGGAAAAATACGATAAGCGAAAATCTCTTGCTCCGCGTGACATTGTTGCAAGAGCAATTGACAATGAAATGAAAATAAGCGGAGATGACTTTGTTTGCCTTGATTGCAGGCATCTTAATAAAAATGAACTGATAAATCATTTCCCAAATATATATGCAAAATGCCTGAGCATAGGCATTGACATTACTAAAGATATGATACCTGTTGTTCCAGCAGCACATTATATTTGCGGAGGAATAAAAACAGATGAATACGGAAACACATCAATAAAAAATCTTTATGCAGTCGGTGAGTGTTCTTCAACCGGATTGCACGGAGCAAATCGTCTGGCTTCAAACTCCTTGCTTGAAGCAATTGTTTTTTCTCACAGAGCAAGTGTTGAAGCTGTTAAAAAAATATCTTCTGCAGATTATTGTGAGAAAGTACCGGAATGGAATTCCGAAGGAACAGTGCTGAATGAAGAAATGGTACTTATCACTCAAACTCTGAAAGAATTGCAGTTTATAATGACCAATTATATTGGTATTGTTCGCTCAAATTTAAGATTAAAGCGGGCATTGGACAGGCTTGAGATAATATACCGGGAAACAGAAGATTTATATATAAAGTCTATTCTTACTCCACGATTATGCGAATTGAGAAATCTGATAAACTGCGCATATATCATAATTAAATCGGCAATGAAAAGAAAGGAAAGCAGGGGATTGCATTATTCATTGGACTTTCCTGAATAAGAAAACAAAAAAAGTTATTTCAAGATTAAAATGAAATAACTTTTTCTGATTTCTTAAAGAACTTATCTTATAACGCTGACTCTGCCGATAAATTCATGTCTTGGTCCATCAAGTTCTTTTACAATAACCCTGTAAACATAAACTCCGATTTGTACAAGATCGCCTGTGTTCTGGAACCTTCCGTTCCATGGAGTGGCCA
>JAQUPB010000236.1 GCA_029004185.1 Bacteroidales bacterium
GAAAGGCCAGAAGAACTGCACTTTGAGTTTTGCATTATTTTTTTTGTCGATAAATGCTTTTCCTTCAATGCGGTTTAAGTTGCCGTTAATACTGTTCATGCGGCAGCTGTTAATTACTTTTATAAATCCTTTCGGGGATAATTCGTATTCGGCGGTAGTGCAGTTGCAACCCTTTTCAAACCTTTGCGGGAAAGCTGCAATTTCATACCATTTGCCGAGATATTTCTGCAGATCAATTTTATCAACAGTCTGAAGGGGCTGCGATTTGCACCCTAATATTCCTAACATTGAAATCATGAGCATGAATTTTATATTGTTTTTTTTCATTGATAGTTTTGTAAATGAATATAAAAGTCAAAAATAGAAAAAAATCTCAAATGAAAAAAGATAGCTTGGTTGGAATAAAAAACTATTTTAAACTGAAAACTCTATTTACCGATAACTGATTACTGTTTACCGGCTCCTATATTCACTCACGAGTTCATCGTTGCTGTCAAGCAATTTTATCTCAAGAGGCATTTTGCCGATTGCGTGTGTGGCACAGCTTAAACACGGGTCGTAAGCTCGTATTGCAACTTCAACGGCATTCTTCATTCCTTCGGTAATTTCGGTTTTACCGGTGAACATGCTTGTGGCAACGCAGTTAACTGCTCTGTTCATGGGCTCATTGTTGTTGGTTGTGGAAACAATGAGGTTTGCCATTTCAATCTGGTCGTCCTTGTTTATTCTGTAATGATGGAATAATGTACCTCGTGGTGCTTCAATCAAACCTACTCCTTCATTTTGTTTCTTTCCTTTTTTAACAAGGTCGGTTTTTTGCAAATCGGCATCATTAAGCAATTCATTAATCATTTCAGCAGAGTGCAGTAATTCAATTAAGCGTGCCCAATGCATGTGCATGCTCATTGTATTTGGTTTGCCGTTTGTATATTTTTTAAATTCTTCAAATTCTTTTTGAGCAAGAGGGGTGGGGATGAAGTCGCAAACGTTCAATCGTGCAAGCGGTCCAACAGTGTACCAGCCCTTTTCTTTTCCAAGACTTCGCAAAAACGGGAATTTCATATAACTCCATGAACGCACTTCTTCGGCAACATATTTCAGGTAATCCTGATAATCAACATCGTTTAATATTTTCTTTCCATCAGTATCAACAGCTCTCAAAACACCGTGATATAAATCCAAAGCTCCGTCTTTTCTAACAATACTTAAAAAGTTTGAAGGAAACTTAGAGAAATTATCAATGAAGTCCTTATTCTTTTTATGATAATCTTTAAATAAATTAAGTGCGCCAACTGCCCATTCGGTCATTTTTTTAATATTCAAAGGGTCTGGACCTTTTAAAAATTTGTCTCTTTCTTCAGTTGTGAGATTTTTGTTTATGCCGCCAGGAATAGCTCCCGTTCCGTGTATTTTCTTTCCTGCTGTAGCTTCAATAATTTCCTGTCCGAATTTTCTCATCATCACTCCCTGCACAGCAAGGTCAGGATGTTTTATGGCAACGCCGATTACATTTCTCATAAGTGGGTCGCTGTCGTAACCGAATAACAAATCGGGCGATACTAAATGGAAAAAATGCAAAGCGTGCGACTGGAACATTTGTCCGTAGTGCATAAGACGGCGCATTTTCTCGCCTGTCGGAGTTAGTCCGTTACCGGTGCCTGCACCAACAATAACATCAAGCGCTTTGGCAGCAGCAAGATGATGACTTACAGGGCATATTCCGCAAAGACGCTGAACCAATACTGGCATTTCCCAATAAGGTCTTCCTTGTGTGAAACGTTCAAATCCTCTGAATTCATCAACATGAAGACGCGTTTGTGAAACATTGTTTTTTTCATCCATGTGAATGGTAACCTTGCCGTGTCCTTCAATTCTGGTTACCGGCTCTATTGTTATTTTTTTTGCTGACATACTTTTTCGTTTGTGGTTTGTTGTTAAAAGAGTTAAATTTTTATTATTGTATGTTTTTTCTTATGCCTTGTGCCTTATGGCTTATGCCTTTTTTAATCAAATTTAAATGCTTCGTAAGGAATGTTCAGTTCTTTTCCTGTAAGCAGATGTTCAAGAGCGTTCCATATCAAATCGGCTCTTGGCGGGCAACCCGGCAGAAAATAATCTATTTTCACGATTTCATGACAGGGATATACTTTATTAAGTATCATCGGAAGTTCCTCGTCGTTTGGTAATATTTTCTCGGGATTTCCGGTTTCAACAGTTGGTCCTTTCAGATATGCTTCTTCAAGACATTCTTTTACTGGAATTCCGTTTCGCAATGCAGGCAAACCGCCCATTATCGCACATTCGCCAAGCGAAATAAGAATCTTGCAGTTCTTTCTGAATTTTTTTAAATTCTCTATATTTTCGCTGTTACAGCAGCCGCCTTCAATTATTCCCACATCACACATTTTTGTGAATTCCTTAATATCATCAACGGGTGATTTGTTGAATTCAACAAGTTCGATTAATTTTAAAATCCTGTCGTCAATATCGAGAACCGACATATGACATCCGAAACATCCGGCTAATGACGCTGTTGCTACTACTGCTTTACTCATTTTTATTCCTCCAGTTATTAAATTGTTACTTTATTCTTTATTATTAAAAAATTTGTGAAGTGGTGAATTTGTGAAATTGTGATAAAAACGATAAACTACAAACCACAAACAACAAACATTTTTTTTATTTTTCAATATCACTTCCAATAGGTTTTTTATCGAACTTGCGTTTGCCTATCGGTATTTCAAATCCTTTTTCTTTTTTAAGAATTGCTCCAACCGGGCAATTATCCATGGCTTTTTGTGCCAGTTCATCGTTCATCGAAGGAGCCATTTCATGGTCAACATGAATTTCGAGTTTTGCACCTCTCTTATTAAATGCGAAATAACTCTTATTGTCTTTATCTTTTATTGAACGAATGCATTTTTTACATAAAATGCAACGGTTCCTGTCGATAAATAATTTCGGAGTTAATGCATCAAGTTTTTTTAACGGAAAATTATACGAAAACTGCGGAACCATCATTTTGTAGCGATATGCTAATGCCTGAAGCTCACAATTACCGCTCTTCTCGCAGGTAGGGCAAAAATGATTGCCTTCAACAAAAAGAAGTTCAATAATTGTCTTCCTCATTTCTTCTAGTTGAGGGGTTGCATTTTCGATGCTTGCATTTTGAATGTCGTTGCCAACCGGCGTAGTGCATGCTGCCATGGGGCGACCATTCACTTTTACGGTACATACTCTGCACGAACCTGCAGGAACAATTCCTTTCATGTGACATAAAAAAGGAATAAATACACCGCATTCTGCTGCTGCATCAATTATGAATTGTCCGGCTTCACCGCTACATTCTTTTCCGTCGATTTTAAATTTTATTTTCTCTGCCATGATTAGTTAGTTAATTGTTAATTGTTAATCGTTAATTGTTAAAAATCTTCAATCCCAAATCCTAAAT
>JAQUPB010000237.1 GCA_029004185.1 Bacteroidales bacterium
CGGGTTATTTAAAGTTCCGTAGGAACGATACAAATAATTAATCGGACAATAGCTATTAATAATTAATTTTACGAAAAATTCTTTTGGCGAATTACACTTCTTATAAAACAAATTTAATTTTCTGCTTTAATTATTCTTACTGTTTTTGATAAATCAGGAGTAGTAAATTTAATAAAATATATTCCGTTTGCGAGTGAGTATTGTTGTGTTTCAACTTTTATCTGGTAATTACCTGCAGTCTGAAAAGTATTGTTAGAAATTAATTCCGCCACTTCCCTACCCAGCACATCGAAAATTTTCAGTGACACCTGCATGTCTTCGGGTAGTTCAAAGTTTATAGTAAACTTGTCGGCACATGGATTGGGATACACATCAAAAGTTAAATTCAATGCCTGAAAATAAGCAGTAAACTCTTCATCGCTTGTAACATTTATTGTTACAGAAGAATTATTATTCGGGGTAGAAATCAATGACGGTGATTTCCAATACAGGAACTTATAGCCGGGATTAGTCATTGCTGTCATTGTAATCGGAACGCCATCAAAATAAGTACCTGACCATGGCATTGAATCGGGATAAATTGTGTTCAGTTTTATCTTCCCTGAACCGGCAGGGTATACATCAAGGGTAACATCAACCTGTTTTACCAGTGAAAACTGGTTCTGAATATGATTAAATGCATAATAAGGACGGCTGTACATATACATTTCCATCGTATCTATGTTCAACTCCCATGATTGTACATCATGCGACCTCCCTATCAAAAGCGACCATGGGTATGGGAGTGTGCTGGCGCTATTGCCCCATAGTGCAAAATGCCTTGTCATTTCAGGATACATTTCGTTGTACAAATCTTCAGCCTTTTTTTTGAATTTATAGGGGCGGAAAATAGTATTCATCAAATCACAATATCTGTCAACAAAATAATATTTAAAATCAGTATTTTTCAATAATGATTTCAGCATTGCCGAATGAGGATTGTTGGTTGGCGGATTTATTGCGCGATTCAGCATATCTGTTGTATCAGCACCTTCCATTATAGCTATAAAACCCAAAGACAAATCAGTGTCCCAAAGCATATAACGCCATTTTCCAACAGGATCATTAGTCCGCCAGTATTTGATATTATTGGTGTAAGAACCAAGCCAGTCGGTATTAACGATGTATGTTTCAGTAATAAAATAGTCAACAAAATTATCGATATCTATCATCTTTTTTGCGGAGTCGTAATTTAACGGTATTGTCATATCATTAGTGCCGATGTAATATGCCATATTCAGGAAACCGGCATTAGAACCTTCAATTACCGAACCATCAAATTCGAGAAAATCAATTTTCTCCTGGTCTATATTATAGTTATTAGCGATATAAAATTTATCTTGTTTTTCGCGCAGCTCATATACGCCGAAATAAAAACCATTAATAAATAGCACACAGGGTCGCCCGTCCATAATATCAATATGCGTCAGTTTCTGAACATTTTTCTGATTCAGGCGGTCGCGCATATGGCAGGTGTTCCAGTCAGAGCCTGCATTACGAATGTTGAAACTTTTGAATTCAGTAACAAGTTTATCCGGAAACAACTGATAGTTTATCGGGTAACCATCGTAATCGTCTTTTGCTTTGACAGAAAATCCCTTTTGTGGCCATGCCTTTGAATAATTTCCCTGAATTTTTATTTCAGCATTCAATTCAAAACCCTGTCTGTTTTTCTCATTAAAATATTCTATATGTGCAGGACGGGTCCAATCATTCCAGAAGTTCGCCCCAAAAAAAGGAGGAGTTGCGGTGTCGGCATTTGGTCCTAACATATAAATTCCGTAATTCCAGTCAAAAAGATTTTCAGGGTTAGTGCTCAGCGAAATAACAGGTAAAACAATATGTTCATTTATAAAATAAGTGTTTGTGACAGTAGAACTGGGCAGAACAGTAGCATTTGATGAAAAATTTCTTGCACGAAGCACTTTATTTGAAGTAACAGAAATCGCCGAAGAGTATATTGGAGAACTTAAAGTCGGGACGCTGCCGTCGTTTGTCCAGCGAATAGTTGCCGGCGGGTTACCGCTTATACCAACAGATTGAGTACCCGAATAAAATCCGGAAGCTAAAGTAAAGCCCGGAGTTTTTTCATATCCGGAAAAGCAGAATGAAAAATTGTTTGTTGAATCAGGTGTCGGTTTGTTGAAAATACACCAGCTGCTTGAGCCGTCAGGAAGTCGGCCACGCGAATTATTCATTTCAGTGTATGCAACAGTATCACAATCAACGATTGTTCCAGCCGGATTTTTCAGAGTAAGAATTTGCCCTGTATTCGTCAGATTAAAATTCGTATGCAAATGAATGGTTGCCGGAAAAGGATAATAAGTAACAGTAGTATCTTTAATGCCTATAAGGAAATATGGAATGCATGACATATCGTCCAAACCACTGGCAAAGTTGTGAGTTTGAATTGCAATTACATTAAGACCGGGTTTAAGAGCGGCATCAATCACATTTGAAGGCACCCAATAACCACCCGAAAAATTTCCGTTCTGATACATTTGCGCTTCATGTTCATCATATGCAAAAGTATTGTATGCAGGATGATCGCCATATACGCCAATGTTAGAGCGGGCAATTTCAACATCATTCAGGTATGCCACAAAAGCATCGTCATAATCAATAAGCAAAGCCCCTACAGCAATTTTAGAAGTGTCAGCAATTGTAAATGTTTTTCTCATGTAAAGTGATATGGCAGGAGCAATAACGGTACTGTCGTCGCCATCGCCGTATCCTATTCCTCCCATGCCTGAGTTCCACGTTGCATCATTGAATGCTGTTGTTCTCCAATTGGCAGGAGGTTCTGCTGTACCGGGTAAATATTTCCAAATAACATTGGGATAAACCGGTACTTCCCAGTGGTCGAACCAATCCTTGCGGTTTTTTTCGGAGCAAAAGACTGTCATGAACGAATTACCTTTTATAATGACATCAGGGAATGTCCATGATTTTATTTTCATTTGTTCGTTGCGGATTAATTGATAACCTTTCATGTTAACGCCAACAGAGGAAGTATTATAAAACTCAACCCAGTCCTCCTGCGAATTGTCCTCGTCAAGAAAAGCAGCATCAGTGGCGCTAGAAACTTCGTTGATTACAATTTGAGCTGAAGAATAACAAGCAATAAAAAAAACAAAGAAAAAAGAAAAATATTTCTTCATTTAATATAAAATTTATTTTTAATACAGTAATTATACACCTGAATATTATCCAACCCTGATAATTATTTTATTTTTTCGCATTTTACTGCAGGCAGCTTGCGGCTTTAACAAAGCCCACAAAAAGAGGATGAGGACAATCAACCGTACTTCTGTATTCGGGATGGAACTGAACACCTACAAACCATGGATGAGAAGGCAATTCAACGATTTCCACAAGACCGCCGTCAGGGTTTATCCCGCTTGC
>JAQUPB010000238.1 GCA_029004185.1 Bacteroidales bacterium
GAAGGAAAATCCGCAGGGAGTGAGAACGGAGTGAGTACGGAGAATTTTAGACGAAGAACCGGAGAGAACGAAAAGAGAAAGTAAGCGAAGAAATGAGGGAGTGAAAAGTCAAAACTGCGGAAAAGCGAAAACCGATGGCGGGCTGCCGCTGTAGCGGCCTTGCGAACGAACGGCAAAAAAAGCGGCGGCGTTCTTTGCCGCCGCACAAATCAAAGAGAGTGAGGACCAGACGCGAAAGCGGTAGCCCGACAGAGAGCAAAACACTATCCGAGAACGAGTAAAGTTGATGAGCGATAAACATGTATAAGAAAGTTCGCTTCTAAAATTGGGCTCTGCGCTTTTACTCATTGTGCCACCTGAGGCTCTGGGACGGAGGAGGCACAGGGCACAGCGTTTCTCAGCTATGCCCTGAGCCGACGTTGTAATGAGACGATTGCAAATGTTAGGTGGCTGGGTGGGAGGCAAATTATAAAGCGGCGATGGTTCTGGTATCACTACAAATGTTAGGACAGCATGACAAGCCGCACAACTTTAATTCGATGAGCTTTCCGAAAGTGGCACTAATGAGCGAATCCGTTCTGAAGTTTTTTGCTAATGTAAGGACACCATGTTTAGAAAAATGCACACTAAACACTTTCAGAACGAATTCAAAACTGCATTTTTCTTTAGTCGTGGAGTTATGAGAGAATTGCAAATGTTAGGTAAATTGACAATGAGACGGTAAACGGTTTTTGTTTCGGGACGGTGAATTTTAAATGAATGCGAATGCTTTCGTGGCGGGGGTTTGTGACGTAAATGGAATAAGCCCGAGCGAAGCGAGGGCGGAAGAAAGAAAGATAAGGAGAGAAAAGAAAAAAGCATTTATCTATTTTAGACAAATGCTATTTTTCTAAAATAACACTTTATGGAAATATGCTACAACGAAAATAAAAGAATTATTTTTAAATTACAACAGATAAATTTATTTTTTCGGGAATGGAACAATAACAAGTTCATTTTCAAGATTTTTTTCTTCAAGAAGTCTATAAGCTGTTTCAATCGTTTTTTTGCGAACGTGTTCCGAAAGAATAACGGATACTCTTTCAGAACCGATGAGAATAATAATAATTCCGTAAAGATATTTAAAAGCGGAGGCGATGTTTTCAATAATTTTTGAAATGTCATCGCAAGGATTTGGTGCGATTGTCATTACAATTTTTTCATGAAATGGCAATGCTCGATTTGAATATTGATTAGTTGACATGATTTTTAATGATTATAATTTTTTGGGGAATAATTTTTACAATTGTCTTTTTGGGTGTAACCGGTTAGAACTTTAAAACCGAAAAGGATTGACAAGCTATTTATCAATAAGTAAATAGTTTGTAATGTATCGGGTTCAAGTTGATAATGAAAAACGTTTAAAGAAAAAAATTCAATAAAATAATAAATTAATTGTGCAAGATATGGAAATGCAAAAGCAATCCATTTGGAAAAATCGGATTTTTTAAGCATTGTTTAACTCCTTTGAAAGTGTTCTTTCAGTTTCGTAAAAATAATGTTCTAAGCGTTTATAATTGGTAAGTATTTGACCGAATGTATGCGGACCAATAATGCCGTCGGTTTTAACATTAACTAAATCTTGAATACAGATTGTGAGGTTACGGGCAAAACTCCGCCATGCATTCTGGCTTTCAACGGGAATAAATTGAAGATGACAATCTTCATAAGGTCTTAATGAAGTAAGTCCGTTTAATTTCGCCAAACGAATAATCTCATCATAGTTTAATGTCCAACGAACTAAATTATTCTTAAAATTGACTAAATCAGCAGCAATACCGTAATAGTGCATCCCGTAACTTTTTATTTTTGTTTTACCGGTTTGGAAAAGAAAAAACTGTCTTTTATTTGAACGGAATGTTTCAAAAAATGCGGGAACATCGGAAGGGAAGTTTTCAGAATATTTTTCTAAAACTTGTAAAAGTTTTAGTTTAAAATCGGGAAAAAGATAATCAGCTGAGTTTTGAATATCATCTTCTAAAAATGCTTCGTTGGATGCAAGATTTAAAATAAAATGTTTACTCCACTTTAAAAGCATAAAAGGATTTTTGCTTTCTTTGAGATAAAAACAAAGCGACTTACTTTTTTTGTTGTATAAATCTAATACTTTTTCCATGATAATTAATTTTAAGTTTATAAAAGTATGAGAAAAATAAAATCAAATCAATTCAAAAAATTAAAACGGATAAGAGCATAATTGTTGAAATAAAGTTTAAAAAAATGATTTACGGTTGCAAGAAAATCGAAATCATTATAAAAATAAACATGTGATAAAATAAATGGTGGTTCTTTTTCATTTGGAAGAAAAAAGGATTGACTATAAGAATATCTTCGTTTTCGGAGAAAATAAAATAATTTATTGGCATAATAATTCATGGTTTTTGAAAGATATTTTGTAAGGTAAAATAATGCCATGCCTTTATTTTTTACGATTTTTAATTTTACAATATAAGAACCGGAAACAGAATTCCAGCAATTGGAAACTACAAAGGCGGGCAAATAGCAATTAACAAGAGCGTGAACGTGTGCAATGTTTTGTTTTGTTAATTCTATAATTTTAAAGTATTGAAATGTAAAACCACGATAACGAAGATATTTTACTAGAAGATTGAACATTTCAGAAATTTTTTCGAGAGATTGCTCAGGCGTATATTTGGAAACGTCAAGAGTAACAGTCAAAAAACGAAGAACTTGGCCGGGTTTAATTTTATTAAGTTTTTTGATAAGTTTATTCTTTTTCTTTTTAGCACAAACGTCACAGAAATAAGAATGACAATGGAAATAGGTTTGAAGAACATCATAATTATTTAATGATGTTGGGCGATAACAGAATGTTACAGTGTTTTGACAGCAAGAACAACGAATGATGTGTTTTTCAAAATCTTCTTGGGTTCTTTTGAAGTTAGCATTTTCCATAATATGTGAAATTTAATTGTTTTTAGTGTTTTTCCAGTTAGGTACGAAAAATCAAGTTAAGTAAAGCAAAAGCAAAGAATAAAAGAAAAAAGGAATACTGCAAAGCTATTATTGATATATTTGAGAGATTGAGCATTCCTTTTTTCATATAATTAACAAATTTTAAAAAGAATTACAAAAATTAAAAGGCGACTACTTGAGCATAAACAGAATTCGACGCTTTAAATGTCGGGTCTGTAACCGCTTTATCTGAAAACCATAAATAAGCAACATAATTCGATGGGTCTAAACCAGTGTCTTTTGTAATTTTTATTTCTGCGTCTGCTCTTGTTTTAGCACCCGATATATCAATCATAAAGAATTTATTAACTTTATCATAAATGGCTAAATATGCCTTGTCGGTGTTAGATTGGTCACCAGAAAGAGCAGGGTCCCAAATTGCGGA
>JAQUPB010000239.1:0-1718 GCA_029004185.1 Bacteroidales bacterium
CTCCATTACCTGAATTTTATATTCTTCGTTGTTGTAATTGCCAACGTTTACACGAATTCTGCCGGTAGTGGGGTTGGGGAAAACTGAAAAAATCAAACTAGGGCTTTCATTGTTACTAACCGAGTTTGCAGTTTCGGATTGTACCATATGGTTGTTTTCATATTTTATTATTTTCGGACTATTAATTTGATACGGAATAGTCATAATTGCTACATTTGTTGAACCAGCATCACATCTTGACCATACGCTATGAGTAAACCTGTATGTGTGTCCGCAACGAAAAATTCCATTACCTGTGGTTGTATTGCTATTACCATAATAACCAGGAAAATTGTGATTTAATCTGATACCATAATCCCACCAGTTTGGTGGATTATCCATTACTGTACCTTCAATTGTGGCACCTGATGCAAGATTTATCTCCTCTACTTTCCAATAAAAACCACAGCCGTCAGATATTTGTTGAGTCATGTTAACAATTGCATATGCAGAATTATTGGGGTCTGGTGTTGCCAATAATGTAAAAGTATTTTCGCATACTTCAGAACTTGCCGGTTCAGTTAGGGTAGCATTTCCTGTTCCTGCACAACCAATAGCATCGGTAACGGTTACATTGTAATTTCCTTTACATAATCCGTTAATACTTTGTCCTTCAATAAAAGGACAACTACTTGGTGGGCAAGGCGCAGTTGTTATACCCGGAACATTTGCCCATTTGTATGTATAGGGTGGAGTTCCGCCCAAAGCATTAGCTGTTGCTGAGCCATTGCATGTTGCATAACAGGGATTAGTTGTATTAAAAGAAACGCTGATAGAAGGTCTATAAGTTATTTCAAGTACAGGTCGTTTTGACACGTTAGCATTTTCTTTTGTTCCAAAAACCATTTCGCAAAATTCTGACAGATTTTCTAATTCAAATCCTAACCCGAAATTATTTGTTGGAAAGTTTTTCCAGTCTTTGGCAATAGAAGTAATGTCAATTTCGTAATCTTGGGTTCTGGATGTTGAGTTTGGCAGTGTTGCCAAAATTGTCGAGCTTTTAGGTGGTTTGTTTTTCCATGTGATAGTTCCCTCGTTCCAATTGCTTAATACTTTTAAAACCTTAGTGGAATTATCCCTGTAATAATTTGCTATGTCAGTATAAGTTATATTGGAAACCTGTTGTAATCCTCCATAATTTGCAACATAGAATAATTTTAGTTTTGCACTAACAATTTCAGTACAAGCTGGCAAACTACTAAGGTTAAACCTTATGTAAAATTCATTTGTGTATCCTACTTTTCCAGAAGTCCATGCCATAACAGACATTCGGTCTATTTTCCCGAAATTGCAAGTCGAACGATCTGTCTGATTGGAAACATAAGCATCGGCTGATGGGCTGATTTTGATAATCTGTGCTGATGTTTGCACAATTTTGAACATCAAAAAAATAATAATAAATAAACTGATCTTTTTCATAATTTTTAAAGTTTAATGTTTCGCCTACTCTATCTGCTTTTCGGCTTTCGCATTGTTTTAGTAATTAGTCATTGGTCATTAGTTGTTAGTAAGCCCAAAACCGCATACTTTAATTTTTCCGCAAAGGAAATGCAACTAAACAAATAAAAAGTGAAGGAGTTTACCAACGGTTGGTTTTTTGATGTGAATGGTAAGTATGAATTTAATAACGGTAAAATTAGTTAATAGTTAAAAGTTAATAGTGAATAGAGAATAGTGGA
>JAQUPB010000239.1:1728-3391 GCA_029004185.1 Bacteroidales bacterium
AGAAACTAACAACAGACATTTTAGGGACAAAAAATAACACACATCTTCCCCCTCTATGATTCTGGCATTGCTTTTAATAACTGGAAACTATAAACCGGAAACTAAAAACTAAAAAAGCCATCCCTTTTCAAAGATGGCTTTTGAACATAGAGTGCAGATAGAGATACCCTACGTTTTGCTGTTTTTATTGACGCACAATCTTTTCGGTAAATACGTTGTCACCTGCTATTAATCTAACAAAGTACATTCCTTTTGGCTGGTTGCTCAAATCAATTTCTTTCTGTGCAACCTGTTCTTTGCCTTCATAAACTACTCTTCCCATAATATCCATCACCTGAATTTTATATTCTTCGTTGTTGTAATTGCCAACGTTTACATAAAATCTGCCGGTTGTGGGGTTGGGGAAAACTGAAAACCTGAATGATGATTCTGAATTATTTTCTTCAATGCCCGAAGCAACTGAGCCGTTTCCTTCATTGCTCTTCAAATTGTCATTATTCTGAATCTTTTTAATGGTTTGCTGGCCAACAAAAAATGAAGCCGTTGCTTCACAACCATAATAATCGGTAACAGTTATTGTATATAAGCCATCCTTGGGATTGTAAACAAAAAAAGTATTATAATTTACAGGGTTATTGGCTGGTGCTGTCCATTGACTTTGATAATTGGGTTTTCCACCTGAAATATTCGCATATAGATTGCCATTTGAATAGTCGAGACTAACCTGTAATGTGGGCAAGTTTGGAATTTCAAAATTATTGGTAATCACTTTATTCAGAGTAGTATTTGTTATTACAACAGAATAAATTCCCGGAGTTAAATTCGTTACTGTTTTTGTTACAGCACCATTTGACCAGAGATAAGTATATGTATAATTTTCATTTGTTTGGCAAGTGGCATTATATATTCCTGTTGAACCTGCACATTCTATTTTTATACCAAACCTACTTTCAGGGCAATCATCACCGTCAATCATATGTAAATTTTGTAAATCAAAAGTATACAATGCATATGGTGCTCTACTATCTTTTGCTGAAAGTCTCAGGTTATATGTTTGAAACGGAACCAATTCATTAAGTTCGAAATTTTCAAAATATTTACTGATATACATTCCCAAAGTTCCAATGCATTTACTAGGATCCCATTCGGAAATCAATATTTTTCTCGATTGATATAGAGGTTGTGTTACATCATAATCGTTTGGTTCTGCAGCATACAGTTGAAGATAAAAATATTCAATATTATTTATATTGTCATTAATAACTGAACATCCCATGAACATTTCACAGTCGGTAATATTAAATTGCAAATTACCTGTCATAGTGGGGCACTCGTCCATATTGCATTGTGATATTTGTATTGTTTCTGTTTTTGTACATCCATATTTATTCATAATTGTCACAGTATATCTTCCTGAATTTAAACCTAACAAAGTCGGGGTTGTTGAATTATTATAATTCCAATGAAATGTATAATCTTCCGGATGTCCATCTGTCATGTTGATTGTTATAGAACCGTTTTCTTGATTATCGCAAAAACATGTTTTCTCAACAGTATATTCTATGGGATGAGAACTAACGGAAGTAACAGTTATGGTTTCAACTGTGGTAAGACCATTAGCATCTCTTATGGTAACAGAATATGTGCCTGGGCATACACCCGG
>JAQUPB010000240.1 GCA_029004185.1 Bacteroidales bacterium
TTGTTTTCGTGAATGTAGTTTGTTTGAAGCATTTTATTTAGTTTTTATTTAAAACAATAACCTATTTTTATTCCAAGTTGAATTGAAGGATAAAGCATTCTTCCGTTAGGTCCATAAAGTTCATGGTGCGCATATCTTGTGGATTCAATTTGGGGAGGGTTGTAATCATAATGATAACTACCACCACCTTTGAATTTATAAGAATATGTTGTGATTTTCCCATCAATATTTTTTAATCCTATGCCTGAATAAATGTCAAAAACGAAATGTTTAAATGTTAGCCAATATCCAAAATTAACAGAAAAGCCGAGTACTCTGTTTGAAGCAGATTGTTCGGACATAACTACTGAATAGTTATAATGTTCAAAAGAATAAGTTGTTTTTTTATCGAAATAAAAATACTTATACAGGAAATTAAGTCCAATATAGTTTCTGCAATTATAATAATACTTTATTCTAAACTTAAAAGAGTAACCATTACTTATAAATGGATTTTTATAATTATTAGGTAAAGCATCGGTAAAATAATAATTTTTCCAGGAATATATTATTCCATATGAACCTTCAATTCCAAGTCTGCTGATAATTCGCCTCTCATAACCTAAAGATAATTCATTTATTGAGTTTAAAGGATAGATATAGAATGTGTTTTTCCATGCACTGTCATTGAGATATGGTAATTTATTTCTTCTTTTCCGATAATCTTTTATAACCAAACGCTTAACAAAACTAATAGTATCTGCTTTCTTGATTTTAGATTCGGAATGTGTGTTGTTTTTCAAATATTCGTTTGTATTAATTACATGATAATTCCATTTATTTATTAAATCAAAATTATCACCTTTGGTTTTATATAAGAGTAATCCCAAAGGCACTGAAATAGGCGCAAAAAATATGAATCCTGCTCCAGCTGCAAAAGTAACAATACTGCCAATCCTTCTTACCCGTTCTGTGAGAGTCAGATTGTTTATACTTTTAAATTGATTGTAATTAATTTTGAGTAAGTTGATTTCTATACTATCATTTGTTATATTGGTTATCCTCCCTGAAGCATTTTTGAAATGATTAAAGACAGCTTTATATGTTATTTTTTGATTCCTGGTAAGAAATTTTGGTTTTGAAAGAGGTTTTTTCTTTTTAGTGAGTACTATAATGTTTTTTTCATTGTTCGTATTTTGACACAGGCAATGAAGAGATATAAAAGAAAAAGAAAAGATAAAAATTAAGAATATTGTATTTGCTAAACGCATAGTGTATTATTTAGAAAAGACCTAACAGGTTTCCAAAACCTGTTAGGTCTGTATTTTTATAAAGTGTTTACCGCTTCTTCCAAAAGTTGCTTCTTGTCGATAGCCACTATGCCCGCATGTTCACAAACAATTCCACCTGCCAGATTTGCGAGAGATGCTAAAAGAGTTAAATCGGTTTTTAATGCAATGCATAATGCGGCAACACAAACAACGGTATCTCCTGCACCGGAAACATCAGAAATATCGCGTAAATGTGCAGGAATAATCTGCTTCTTGCCTTTATTACTTATCAAAACTCCTTTATCGGAAAGTGTGAGCAATGTTATTTCGTTTTTCAGATTGTTTTCGAGTATGTCAATTGCTTTGTAAATATTATCAGTATTGTTCTGGGAAATATCCAGCTTCAGTCCTTCTTTAAGTTCTTTTAAATTAGGTTTGAACAAAGTAACATTTTTGTAATTATTGAAATTTCGCTTTTTAGGGTCAACAACTGTTGGGATATTTGATTTTACTGCTAATTCAACAACTTCTTCAATGAGTTTTTTTGTAATAACACCCTTGTCGTAATCCTGAAAAATTATCACACCAATTTTATTTTCTTTAATAGTTGATGAAATTTTTTCGAATAAAATATTTTCCTCATTGCTGCTTATTTCTTTATCTGTTTCTTCATCCACTCTTATAAGCTGATGGTTGTTTGCAATAACTCTGAATTTTGTTGTTGTTATTCGCTTGTCAGTTTTTATCAATCCTTTTGTTGAGAGATTATTTTCTTTAAATAATTTAAGTAAAGATTCGCCTTTACTATCGCTGCCGATAATTGAGCAGACAATCGGATTTGCACCCAATGATTTTACATTAAGAGCAACATTGGCTGCACCACCAAGGCGTTCCTGGCGTTTCTCAACAAGTACAACGGGAACTGGTGCTTCGGGAGAAATTCTGTCGGCATTGCCCCAGATGTATGAATCGAGCATTACATCGCCAATGATTAAAACATTCAGCGAATTGAAATTGCTGAAAAGATTTGTTATTTCCTGTTTTTGCATTTTAATTGTTTGTAATTATAGTATTCAAAATTATAAAAAATAACGATACTATCGATTTTTTAGTGTGTAAAATTCTGGTTACTTTTGTTCAAACAAAATTCATTCTGAAAACTTCAAGGGAAATATTAACCGATTTGAATTATATTATCAGAAAAATCTTTTCTGATGAAACTATTGTTATTTCGGAAGAATCAGTTCCCAAAGATGTTAAGGGCTGGGATTCACTGATGCATCTTGAGATAATTGCTGCAATTGAAGAGTTTTATAAAATAAAATTTACTTTTAAAGAAGTTATGTCGTTCAGGAATGTTGGTGACATTGTTGGTTTTGTATTAAGGCATGTAGAAGAAATAAAATAACAATATTTCTGTTTAAAATTGTGAAGTGGTGAAGTTGTGAAATTGTGAAAAATGTGCGTTAGGTTGCCCCTTCAGGGGTTGGGGGTAGCGAAGGGAAGATGTAATTTGTGAAATGGCGAAACTGAAAACTGTGAACTAAGAACTATAAACTAAAAATGCTTTTTAATTCATTAAATTATTTATTATTTCTTGCGATTGTAATAATCGTTTATTACCTCTCGCCTTTGAAGTTGAGGTGGATAATATTGCTTGCGGCGAGTTATGTATTTATATGCTTTGCAAATGTAAGTTCGCTTTTTGTAATCGTATTGTCAACTGTATTCAATTTTTTAATAGGTCATTTCATCAGTAAAAGTGAAAAACCAGATATAAGATGGGCATTGTTTTTCCTCGGTCTTTTCATAAACATTGCAACATTATTAATTATAAAGTATCTGGTATCTTTTGCAACGCTGGCAATAACTGTTTTTACTCCCGTTACATATAAAATGGCAGATTTGATTTTTCTTTTAGGATTTTCATTTTATACTCTTCAGAACATAGGATACATTTCGGATGTTTATCATAAAAATATTGAACCCGAAAAAAATATTTTCAGATTTGCTTTTTATACGGCATTTTTTGCCAAAATAGGCTCGGGACCTATTGAAACCGCCCGGAATTTTATCCCCCAGATTTTTATTGAAAAGAAATTTGATTCTGAAAATTTCGTAAACGGCTTTCAGAG
>JAQUPB010000241.1 GCA_029004185.1 Bacteroidales bacterium
TTAAGTTATCGCAGTCAGTGGGATAAAGTTCAAAAAGGATACAGGACTTCTTCGTTTAATATACTGTATCCTTTGTTTATTGGTAGTTCCGAATCAAACACAGAAATAAAAAATAAACCTGATATGGGTTTTTGCGGACAAAATTATATTGCAGGTGCATATAATGTGCTCGATTTTTCATTTGCATTTGGTTATAATAAACAACTTTATAAATCCCATTATGTCAGTGCAGCACTGATTTGCGGTTATGTGCAGAAATTACTTGATTATTCGAAACTCACATTTAACGAACAATACGTGGCGGGTTCATATAATGCTTCAAACAGCAACCATGAAAATATTCTGAATAAGAAAACATGTTTTGCTGATGTCGGTTTTGGAGCGGTTTGGTATTATAATCCGGGCATTGAAGAAAAAGGAAAAATAAATTCTTATATAGGGGTTTCAGGATACCATCTTAATCAGCCCAATGAGTCATTCGTTGCCGGAAAAGGAATTTTATTGAGCAAATTTAATTTTATAGGAGGGATAAAAATTCCCGGTAAAAATAAAATAGATTTTACTCCTAATATCAGATACTCATTTCAAGGAACTATAGATGAGCTTGCTTATGGTTTTTATCTTGATTACAGGGTAAACAAAAGTGATAAATTTTCTGTCGGTTTATGGTATAAAAATAATGATGCTTTCACTTATTCGATTTGCATAGAAAGGAAATTATTTGCATTCAGTTATAGTCTTGACGTGGTGACTTCTGAAATAGCAAAATACATAGGTGGATTGAACACCAACGAAGTTACACTCTCTGTTAAATTCAACAGAGCTGAAAAGAAAAATATCAGATTTAACCCTTCTCCATTCAGTTCATTTTAATAAAAATACTATTTACCTTTGTGGAAATAAATCTTATGCAGAATATCGGAAAGACAATAATTTTTGCAGGAATAATTATTATTGCAGTTGGTTTGCTTGTTTATTTTTTCGGTAACAAATTAAATTGGTTTGGCAATCTGCCCGGCGATATTAAAATAAAGAAAGAAAATTTCTCTCTCTCTTTTCCTGTGACAACAATGATTTTAATAAGCATTGTGTTGAGCATTATAGTGTGGATTGTAAGGAAATTATAAAATTTCAGAAAAATATTTTAATGACAAACAGCATAAACATAAAAAACAGAAAAGCGTCTTTCGAATACAGTTTACTTGAAAAATTTGTTGCGGGCATTCAGCTCACGGGAACAGAAATAAAATCAATAAGAACAGGGAAGGTAAGTTTTGTCGATTCTTACTGCGCTTTTTTAAATAATGAGCTTTGGGTTATAAATCTTCATATTTCCGAATATGAATACGGAAGTCATTACAACCACGAACCGAAACGAAACAGGAAATTACTTCTTAATAAAAAAGAACTGAAAAAAATATATACAAAAGTTAAGGAAAAGGGATTTACGGTAGTTCCGACGTTTTTATTTATAAATGAAAAAGGACTCGCAAAACTTGAAATTGCCGTTGCAAAAGGAAAACAGCTGCATGATAAACGAGAAGCCATTAAAAGAAAAGATGCGGAAAGGGAAATGAAAAAGTTTAATACTAAATAAATAAACAATTTTCGGTCGGTTTTTGAAATACTTTTTAATTCGAAATCAGACAAATTAACTGCAAAAAAAATATCGGAAGTTTTGTATGAAACATGAACTGCTTTGATGAACTTCAAGAAAATTTTTTGTTTAAAATATTTATCCTTAAATTTGAATCAATTAAATTTAAAGAAACATGAAATTAAAAGATAATGTAAAAATAAATGATTCGGGATTTATTTTTAATTCAACAACGGGCGAATCATTTTCACTTAATCCTATCGGTATTGAAATCATGAATTTAATCAAGAATGGTAAGCCATACAATGAAATTAAAAAAATCATTCTCGAAAAATATCAGACCGAAGAAAGTGTTTTCGAAAAAGATTTTGAGGATTTCACAGGCATTCTGAAAACATTTAGTTTGATTGACAATAATTGAAGATTTAATGCTGATTTATCACCTGTAACATTCGTATAATAATTTTATTTATTTTTTATGAGTGCGAAAAAGAAAGTTACCGTTGCAGTAACCGGTTTAAATGCAATTGATAGTCCGGGACCTGGTGTCTCTGTTATCAGGGCTTTGAAGGAATCGAAATTTTATAATCCGAGAATTATAGGATTATCATATGAATCGCTCGAACCCGGAATTTATATGCATGATCTTGTTGATAAAACTTATCAGATTCCTTATCCTTCCGCCGGCACCGAAAGCCTGATGAAACGACTCGATTATATTAACAAAGAAGAAAAGCTGAATGCAATAATACCTAATTTCGATGCAGAACTGTATGGCTTCATGAAGCTTGAAAAGAAATTAAGAAGTAAAAAAATAAAAATGTTTCTACCTGCTTTCGATCAATTCGAAGCGCGTCAGAAAATTAATCTTAATTCTTTCGGCGAAAAACACAAACTCAATGTTCCGAGAAGCAAATCAATAGGCTCAGTTGATGATATTGAAAAGTTGCATTATGATTTTACATATCCCATTGTGGTTAAAGGAAAATATTATGATGCAAATATCGCTTATAATGCAGGTCAGACAAAAAGTTATTTTAACAAAATAAGTGCGAAATGGGGATTGCCGGTTATAATTCAGCAGTTTGTGAACGGTTCGGAATTCAACGTTGTTGGTTTAGGCGATGGCAAAGGAAATACGATTGCAGCCGTTCCGATGAAAAAATTATTTATCACCGATAAAGGTAAAGCATGGGCAGGCATAACGGTTAAAGATAATGAACTGCTGAAGATGACAGATAAATTCATAAAATCAACAAAATGGCGCGGCGGCTTTGAACTCGAACTGATGAAAACCGGTGACGGTAAATTTTATATTCTTGAAATCAATCCCCGCATCCCTGCATGGGTTTACCTGGCTGTGGGAGCGGGGCAAAATATTCCCGAAGCACTCCTAAAACTTGCCCTGGAAGATAAAGTGGAACCTTATAAATCTTATAAAGTAGGCAAACTGTTTGTGCGTTACTCATACGATTTAATTGTTGATTTAAAGGAATTCGAAACCATATCGGCATTCGGAGAGCTTTAATCACGAAGTAGAAAAAAATATTATCCATTATAAAATTCATCAATATGGCTGAGAAAAAAGTAAAAGAAAAACAAAAATATGAACGACCTGCAATCAAGAAGCTTGAGTCAGGTATGCCCAATAAATTCGGTATGCGAACCGAGTATGCCCCGTTAACTCATATTGACGGAGTTTCGGTAAAAAAACTTGTGA
>JAQUPB010000242.1 GCA_029004185.1 Bacteroidales bacterium
CGCCTCCTTCCAGGAATTTAAAGAATATTTTAGCATGCTGTTCCTCATTCAGCGCTGTTTCCATGAATACTGCGGCAATCTGCTCATATCCTTCTTTCTGAGCCTGTTTGGCAAAAAATGTATAACGGTTTTTTGCCTGTGATTCGCCTGCAAATGCTTTTAGCAGGTTTTTTTCTGTTTTTGTTCCTTTTATGCTTTTTTCCATATATAGTTTTATTTTTATAAATGTAAAAATAAATTATTTTTTGTGATAAGAAAATAAAAATGTGTTAAGTTTTAATCTTAACACATTAAATAGTGTCTGCATAAAAAGTTAAAAATTTGCCACAGATTCACAGATTTTTTATTTTTAATAATCTATGGTGTTTTTTTTGTATTTTCCTGACTGATTACTGATTACCGGTTACCGATTACTAAATTACAGGTTATATCTGAACCCCATTCCGCCTCCTATAAACGGCCTGATGTATGCCTTGTAATTCATTACATACTGGTATTCCAGTCCATATATTGATTGAATAAATATATTCATCTGGTTCCAGATTTCACGTTTTTTTGAAATCCTGAAATTCAAACCCAAAGGAATATAAATACCCGCAAAAAAACTTGACCTGGCAACTGTTTCTTTTTCTTTATCCGAATTGCCCGAGTTTCTTGAATGACGTTCCCCGTAATTGAATTCTGTATCATTAAAATTCAATATAAGAGTCGTATCTGACGATGAAATTTCACTAAGTTTCGGATTTATCGAATACCCGATGCTTACTCCATATCCGGCAGACAAACTTAATCTTTTCTCAACATTTGTTTTATATGAATAAGAAAAATCTATTCCAAAAACATCTGTCTTTTCTGTATATTTAATTTTTGAAACTATTGAAGTATCTGAGTATATTTTTTGAGTGCCTGAAATAAAAGTGTCTCCTGCAATTTCGGTTTCTTTCCTGAAACTTATACTGCTCCTGTCGCCGCGAGAAAAATTAATTCCCACCTGAAATTCCTGATTTTTTCTGAATTCCTGTTTTTTCTTGTTGTATGGAGCAAACCCGATTTTAAGATTGAACTGACCTGAGGAAAAATATTTATCATTATACAAACGTTCATAACCGCTTACATCTGTTGTAAAGAAACTACCTTTGTTAATCGTAAAATTTTTAAACTGGTCGAAATTTATACCGATATCAGCAAAGTTTAAATTGCCACCGCCAATCGATAAAGAAGACACCTTTAATTTACACGCTTTTGCTTTTTGATCATTCTGACCGAAAGAGCAAACAGTACTTAATACCAAAGAAATTAAAATTAGTTTTTTCATGTTTTAAATATTTAATTGGTTAGACATATATGCATATTATATACTTATACACAAAACTTTCAATTTACCCTGATGAATAATTTAATATTTATATAAATTAATCTGATAGTTAAGATATTACAATTAATCTAAATAACGAAATAAATCAATGATTATTTCAAAATGTTTTAAATTTTTCAATTATTTATTTTCCTAATTTTACATCTTTAAAAAGTGCAGATAATTTAAAAATTTTGTAAGGAAGAAATTGAATGAAGGATTTAACCTCGGGCAGTGAAAAAAAACTGATATTATTTTTTGCAATTCCATTGCTTCTGGGTAATGTTTTCCAGCAGTTGTATAATATCGTTGACAGCGTGATAGTCGGACATTACATAGGGAAACAGGCACTTGCAGCTACCGGTGCGGCATTTCCCGTAATATTTCTTCTTATATCACTTATAATAGGAATTTCCTCGGGTATCACAATAATTATTTCACAATACTTCGGAGCAAAAGATTTTGTTAAAGTAAAAAAGGCAATAAATACAATGTATATATTTCTTTTTATTGCATCCATTGTGGTTTCGGGATTAGGATTATTATTATCGACTTTCATTTTCGAATTAATCAAACTCCCGCCCGATGTTATTCCCGACGCAAAAATTTATCTTTCAATTTATTTTATAGGAATGCTTTTCATATTCGGGTTTCAGGGTGTAAGTGCCGTACTGCGCGGACTCGGCGATTCCAAAACTCCTCTTTACTTTCTGGTAATAGCTACAGTTATAAATATCGCCCTCGATTTCTTTTTCGTAGTTTATTTGAAATTCAACATAAGCGGAGTTGCTATCGCAACCGTCATTTCGCAATTTCTCGCATTCCTTGCAGCAATATTTTATCTGAATAAAAAAGAAGAACTGGCAAAAATTTCATTCCGGCATATTGAATTTGACAGGGAAATTTTCAGGCAAAGCATAAGGATTGGTTTGCCTTCGGGCATACAACAGGCACTTGTTGCAATGGGAATGATAGCACTTTACAGAATAGTTAATGACTTCGGCACCGATGCTGTTGCAGCATATTCAGTCGCCGGCAGAATAGATTCGTTTGCCACACTGCCTGCCATGAACTTTTCGATTGCTCTATCGGCATTTGTAGGGCAAAATATAGGGGCAAAAAAAATCGACAGGGTTTATTCGGGCTTCAAAGCAACGCTTGTGATGAATACATTTATCACTATCGCAATAACAACCCTCATTGTCATTTTCGGTAAAAACATCATGCACTGGTTCACCGATGATGTTAATATTATAAATATAGGAGCAGAATATCTTGTTATTGTAAGTGCATTTTACATTGTTTTTACATTTATGTTCATCACAAACGGACTCATACGGGGAGCCGGCGATACAATGGCTTCGATGTTCATAACCCTGCTTGCATTGTGGGCATTCAGAGTTCCTGTATCTTTGTTTTTATCAAAACAAATCGGCATAACCGGCATTTGGTGGGGAATTCCTATCGCATGGATTGCCGGGTTGATTCTTGCATTACTCTATTTCCTTTCCGGAAAATGGAAAAATAAAGGCGTTACAAAACCGACGATTGTTGTTTAAATAGTTTAAAGTTTAAAGTCTAAAGTTTAAAGTTTCGAAAATTTATCTGTGTGCTTCTTTTTAATCAGTATTCCCTACGTTCTATTAAAAATTTTGTAGTTTTTTTTAAATAAAAATTATTTTAATATCAAATATGTATTTTATAAATTGTTCCGAGTACTCGGAATTTATGCTCATACACAATATAGGAGTATCCGTTTGGGGTAATAAATATTGGCATCAGTATAACTTTAAACTTTAAACCTTAAACTTTAAACTATTTATTAACTTTGCAGCATGAAAATTATTTTTCCATCATTTCTGTTTGCCCTGTTTGCAATAGCAATTCCGATAATTATTCATTTATTTAATTTCCGGAAATTCAAAAAAGTTTTTTTC
>JAQUPB010000243.1 GCA_029004185.1 Bacteroidales bacterium
AACGGAAATTCAAATTCTATATCAGTTGCGGCATTTGCGTAATGTGATAATTTTTCGTGATTGTGAAAACGATATTTTGATTCGGGAATGCCAAATGACAAATGCCATTTCAGTCTTTTCTCTTTCCAGTATTCAAACCATTTAAGCTCTTCACCTGGTTTCACAAAGAACTGCATTTCCATTTGCTCGAATTCGCGCATGCGGAAAATAAACTGACGTGCAACTATTTCATTCCTGAATGCTTTTCCGATTTGTGCTATACCAAAGGGAATCTTCACTCTTCCCGATTTTACAACATTTATATAATTAACAAAAATTCCCTGTGCAGTTTCGGGACGAAGGTAAATTGTATCTGCACCTGTATCTGTTGAGCCCATTTGTGTTGAAAACATTAGATTGAACTGGCGTACATCAGTCCAGTTTTTGGTACCTGAAACGGGACAAACAATTTCAAGCTCTTCGATTAATTTTTTTATATCAGCAAAATCACTTTTATCAAGTGCTTCATAAAATCTTTTCTTGATTGTGTCTATTTTGTTTTGATAGTCTATTACTCTTTGATTTGTAGTTCTGTATTGTTGTTCGTTGAATGCATCGCCGAATTTTGCTGAAGCTTTTGTCACTTCCTTGTTTATTTTTTCTTCAATCTTTGCAATATAATCTTCAATTAAAACATCAGCCCTGTATCGTTTCTTCGAATCTTTATTATCGAGCATAGGGTCGTTGAATGCATCCACATGTCCCGATGCTTTCCAGATTGTAGGATGCATGAAAATTGCAGAATCAATACCTACAATGTTTTCATTAAACTGCACCATTGCCTTCCACCAGTATTCCTTAATATTGTTTTTGAGTTCCACACCATACTGACCGTAATCGTAAACGGCGCTAAGTCCGTCATAAATATCACTCGACGGAAAAATAAATCCGTACTCTTTGCAGTGTGAAATCACCTTTTTGAATAGTTCTTCGTTGTTTGGCATAAAATAGTTTGAAAGTTAAAGATTAAAAAGTTTTAAAGTTATATTACAAAAGTAAGAAATAATAAAATAATAAATGCAGATGATAAATTTATTCTTGCCGCATTGATTTCCTCCGTTAAATCTCATTAAATAAAAATGTTTATGCCACGAGGGCATAAGGACACCAAGTTACACTGGGTTTTTCTTTGTGATACTTTGAGTCTTAGTGTCTTAGTGGCATTTTGTTTTTTCTGCCAAAACCGTAATGCATAAAATAATATAAGAAATATTTGTTTACCTTATTTTTTTGTTTTAAATTTGACCGTTTGGTTAAACTAATAGATTAAACCAAAGAGTTAATATAATGTCAAAAATAGACTTAAAAACGGAAACGAAAATATTAAACGCCGCAAAAAAGGTTTTTGTACGAAAGGGACTTGATGGCACGCGAATGCAGGAAATAGCCGATGAAGCCGGAATAAACAAATCTCTTTTGCATTATTATTTCAGGAGTAAGGAAAAGCTTTTTGAAGCGGTATTTAATGAAGCATTCCGGCAATTCATTCCTAAAGTTTCGGAAGCGATAGAATCGGATATTCCTTTTTTTAGGAAAATAGAAATTTTTGTAGATACTTATATCAGCATGTTAATTAATAATCCCCACATTCCGATATTTGTTCTGCACGAAATAAATCGAAATCCCGATAAACTTATAAGTTTTATGCAAAGTCAGGGTTTGAGACCAGAGATATTGCTTAAAAGTGCAATGAAGGAAATTGAACAAAAAAGAATTATAAATATTGACCCAAGGCACTTAGTTATAAATATGCTCGGAATGTGCATCTTTCCATTTATAGCAAAACCAATACTTAAAGGTGTTATATTTAATAACAACGAAAAGGCATTTATGAATTTTATTCAGGAAAGAAAGAAGGAAATACCAAAATTTATAATCAATTCAATTAAAAAGAAATGAGAAAAGTAATTTTAGTTATTAATGTTTTTTTATATCTGGCTTCTTATGGGCAGGCAGGAGATTCATTAACACTGAATTTCTGCTACGATGAAGCCACAAAGAATTATCCTTTAATAAAGCAAAAGGAACTTCTTGCTTCAGCATCGGAATTAAAAATAAAAAATATAGATGTGAATTATCGCCCGCAGATTTTTCTTAACGGACAGGCAACATATCAATCAGATGTGACAAAGATACCGCAATTCATTCCGAATATGAAAATACCGGAACTCAGCAAGGATTCATATAAAGCAACATTAGATATAAATCAGCTTATTTATGACGGAAATCTAACGAAAAGACAAAGAAGTCTCGAAAAAAGTTCATTGGAGGCAGACCAGCAAAATCTCGATGTTCAATTATATCAAATTAAAAACAGCATAAACCAGATATATTTCAGTATTCTTTTATTTCAGAGCAATGAAAAAATCTTGAAACTTGCAAAAGATAATTTGCAATACAAACTTGTCAGCATTGAATCGGGTGTTAAAAATGGTGCAATGCTTGAAAGCAATGCCGATGTCATTAAAGCAGAACTTTTAAGAACCGACCAGCAGTTGTTGGAATTGAATATGGGAGAACAGGCGGCGATTAAAATGCTCGGTGACTTTATAAATAAAAATCTCTCAGATAGTATAAAACTTTCGGTGCCGAACATTAACGTAAGTCCCGTACAACCCGAAAACAGCCGTCCTGAAATGAAACTTTTTGATTTGCAGATTCAAAAAATTCAGGTATCAAAAGATTTATTATCAAGCAAACTTAGTCCGAGAGTTTCGGCTTTCGGGCAAGCAGGTTATGGTCGTCCCGGATTTAATATGTTGTCAAATGATTTCCAGCCGTTTTATATTATCGGTGCAAGATTAAACTGGAACCTGTGGAACTGGAATCAAACTTCAAATGAGAAAAAATTAATGGATTTGCAAAGTAATATTCTGAATACGCAAAAAGAAGCTTTTGATAAAAATCTGAAAATAGCACAGGAAAAGGATATTGCTGAAATCCACAAATATGAAATTCTTATTTCAAAAGATATTGAGATAATAAATTTACAGGTTAAAATAACGGCGAATTCATTTTCACAGCTTATAAACGGAGTTATAACTGCAACGGATTTTATTACGGTTTTACGTTCGGAACTGCAATCGAAATTAAATCTTGAAGCACATAAAATTCAATTGATACAAGCCAGAGTTAATTATTTGAACAATGCAGGGAAATTATAAAAAAGTATTCAGTAGACAGTATTCAGTAATCAGTAAAAAAATAAATAACATTATGCTTATTAAGTCCGTTTATTTT
>JAQUPB010000244.1 GCA_029004185.1 Bacteroidales bacterium
TTTTCTTCTCCTGTTGTTGTTTCTTCCAGAGCTTTATCTTTATTGCCTGTATGGCCCCTGAATATTCTGGTTGGTGCGAATTCCCCAAGTTTATGTCCAACCATATTTTCAGTAACATAAACCGGAACAAATTTATTTCCGTTATGTACAGCAATTGTATGACCGACAAACTCCGGCGAAATCATTGAACGTCTCGACCAGGTTTTAACAGCAGTTTTTTTCTTGGAATCATGAATTGCCAGAACCTTTTTTTCAAGTTTCGGGTCAATATATGGTCCTTTTTTTAGTGAACGACTCATCGTTGTTATTTTATTTTTATTTCTATTTAAAAAGTTTGTGGTTTGTGGTTTGTAGTTTGTTGTTGTCGCAACTTCTCTACTCCATTTCTTTACAAATTAATTGTTAATTATTTATTTTTTTCTTCTTTCTATTATATATCTGTTTGATGATTTTTTCAATGCTCTGGTTTTAAAACCTTTTGAAGGCAATCCTTTTCTTGAACGCGGGTGACCGCCCGAAGCCTTACCTTCACCGCCGCCCATGGGATGGTCAACAGGATTCATTGCAACGCCTCTGTTTCGTGGCCTTCTGCCAAGCCATCTTGTCCTGCCTGCTTTTCCGGACCTTTCAAGATTGTGGTCGGCGTTCGATACGGTTCCCACTGTAGCTCTGCATGTGTTTAATATCATTCTCGTTTCGCCTGAAGGTAATTTTATCAATGAGAATTTCCCTTCTCTTGAAGTGAGTTGTGCATATGAACCCGCACTTCTTGCTATGCAAGCGCCTCGTCCGGGTTTTAATTCAACATTATGAATAATTGTACCAAATGGTATTTCTTCAAGAAATAAATTATTTCCGATTTCCGGTGTAACACCTTTACCTGATAAGAGTTTTTGCCCGACCTTCAATCCTGTGGGAGCCACAATATATCTTTTTTCACCATCTTTATAAGCAAGAAGTGCAACATTTGCCGTTCTGTTAGGATCATATTCTATCGACTTTACTGTTGCAGGAATTCCATCTTTATTTCTTTTCATGTCAATTATCCTGAATCTTTTCTTATGACCGCCTCCGATGTATCGCATAGTCATTTTGCCGGAATCATTTCTGCCCCCTGAACTTTTAATCGGAGCAAGCAAACTCTTTTCCGGTTTTGCTTTTGTGATTTCATCAAATGCATTGACAATTTTAAATCTTTGTCCTGCTGTTACCGGTTTTAATTTTCTTAATGCCATCTTTTTATTAAATATTACTGAAGAAATCAATTGTTTCGCCTTTTGCCAATGTAACAAAAGCTTTTTTAAACGAATTTGTTCTGCCTGCAACGAGACCTTTTTTTGTTTGCCTGCTTCTCGATTTTCCGTTATATCTTGCCGTATTCACAGAACTAACCGTTACACTATAAAGTTTTTCAACTTCATTTTTTATCTGAACTTTATTTGCTTCTTTGTCAACAATAAAACCATAACGGTGAAGCTTTTCGCTTATGCCTGTCATTTTTTCCGTAACGAGTGGTTTTATCAATATACTTTTCATCTTTATTTATTTTTTTCAAACATTAATTTTTCAAAACATCTTCAATTATTTTAATCGAACTTTCGACCAATAACAATTTAGCAGCACTCAGAATATCGTATGTATTAATATCTGAAGCCTCTACCACCCTGAATTTTCTCAAATTTCGGGACGACAAAGATACATTTTTATTTGGTTCTGCAAGCACCAAAAGTGTTTTTTTATCTGAAATATTCAAATTCTTGAGAAGTTCAACATTTTGTTTTGTTTTTGGTTCGCTGAATGTAAAATCTTCAAGAACTATAATATTATTCTCTTTTGCTTTGTAACTCAATGCCGATTTGCGTGCAAGTTTTTTAATTTTTTTATTCAATTTAAAATTATAGTCGCGCGGACGTGGACCGAAAACGCGTCCTCCTCCACGGAACAATGGATTTTTGATATCACCGGCACGTGCACCACCTGTGCCTTTTTGTCTTTTTATTTTTTTAGTGCTTCCTGAAACTTCTCCTCTTTCCTTTGCCTTATGTGTTCCCTGCCTTTTGTTTGCGAGATGTTGCTTTACGTCAAGGTAAATGCAATGGTCGTTTGGTTCAATTCCGAAAACGCTATCTTCTAACTGAACTTTTTTTGAAGTTTCTTCTCCTTTTATATTATGTACCGATATTTTCATTTTTTTTTACTTTTCTAAAATTAAGTATGAATTGTTTGCTCCCGGAACCGAGCCTTTAACAACAATAATATTTTTTTCCGGTAAAATCTTAAGGACTGTGATATTTTGAATTTTTACTCTATCTCCACCTGTTCTGCCTGCCATTCGCATTCCCTTGAAAACTCTTGAAGGAAATGATGACGCACCAACCGAACCCGGTGCTCTTAATCTGTCGTGCTGTCCGTGTGTCTCACCGCCCACACCACTGAATCCATGACGTTTTATTACGCCCTGAAATCCCATTCCTTTGGAAATACCTATTACTTCAATCCATTCGTTTTCTTTGAAAACATCAACGGTAACAGTATCACCCAATTTGATAGTTTCAGGAAAGCCTTTAAACTCAACAAGTTTCTTTTTCGGACTGGTTCCTGCCTTTTTAAAATGACCTTTCATTGCTGAAGGTGTATTTTTTTCTTTTCTTTCGTCAAAAGCAAGCTGAACCGCTTCGTAGCCATCCTTTTCTTTAGTTCGCACTTGTGTAACAACACAAGGACCAGCTTCAATAATCGTGCATGGTAAACTTTTACCCTCAGCACTGTATATACTGGTCATTCCGATTTTCTTTCCAATTATTCCTGGCATCTTTTTTAGTTAGTTGTTAATAGTTAATTGTTAATATTTAATTGTCGTTTTGTAAAAGATATAATTGCAAACTAATTATTCGACACAAGTTCTTTTACAAAATTGTACAAACACATTTTTTACTTTTTAAACTTTTATTTCCACTTCAACACCACTTGGCAATTCGAGCTTCATGAGCGCATCAACTGTTTTTGAAGTTGAGCTGTATATGTCCAGAAGCCTTTTATATGTGCACAGCTGAAATTGTTCTCTTGCTTTTTTGTTAACAAATGTTGACCTGTTAACTGTAAAAATCTGCTTTTCTGTCGGCAGCGGAATTGGTCCGTTTACAAAAGCTACTGTTGATTTCACTGTTTTTACAATCTTTT
>JAQUPB010000245.1 GCA_029004185.1 Bacteroidales bacterium
CTTTCAACATGCTCAGCATCTCAAAAATAACCATCCCGATGGAAGCACAGCGATTCTTCTTTCCATTGACATTTGTAGGATTCGGCGTACTCGGTGCATTATTTCCATTACACACATGGTCGCCTGATGGTCATGCTTCAGCGCCAACTGCAGTATCAATGCTTCACGCAGGAGTGCTCATGAAACTCGGAGGATACGGCTGTTTCAGAGTTGCCATGTATTTAATGCCCGAAGCTGCAAGCGAAATGGCATGGTTCTTTATAATACTTACAACAATAAGCGTTGTTTATGGAGCTTTCGGTGCTATTGTTCAGAGGGACTTGAAATATATCAATGCCTATTCTTCAGTTAGCCATTGCGGACTTGTTTTGTTTGCATTACTGATGATGAACAAAACGGCAATGAATGGCGCAATAATACAAATGATATCTCACGGTTTGATGACAGCACTCTTCTTCGCATTAATAGGAATGATTTACGGAAGAACACATACACGATACATAAATGAAATGGGAGGTTTAATGAAAGTGATGCCATTTCTTGGAGTTTGTTATGTTATCGGCGGTTTGGCTTCATTGGGATTACCCGGATTTAGCGGATTTGTAGCCGAAATGACAATATTTGTCGGTTCGTTCCAGCATACTGATACTTTTCATCGTGTTGTAACAATTTTGGCTTGTTCATCAATAGTAATTACGGCAGTTTACATATTAAGAGTAGTAGGTATTCTTTTACTTGGTCCGATTACAAATAAACATTATGAACATCTGGGCGATGCAAAATGGTTTGAAAGAATATCAACAACAGCACTTATAATTCCCGTAACAGCAATAGGTTTGGCTCCTTTGTGGCTGTCGGATATGATTGGAGACAGTTTGATGCCTATAATTACAAAACTGGCAGGGATGATTTAATTAATAAATAATAATGAATAATTAATAATTTTTTAATGGGATTTTATTTGCTGATGGCCAATAAATAAACGGTGAACTGAAAACTAAAAACTGAGAACTATAAACTTTAGAATATGAATTTACAGGATTTTTTACTGATGCGCCACGAATTGCTGCTTGTAATTTTTGCGGCAATTATTTTGCTTGCTGAAATATTTACAGGTGAAAATAAAAACGGAATAAGAAATTTATCTGTTATCTTATTTTCAATTATAACTGTTGCCGGTTTCTTTCCCGTACCGGAAGGCAGCCTTTTTGGCGGAATGTACAAAACCGATTTATTGCGCGTAACCGTAAAAAATATTTTAAACATAGGAGTTCTTATTGTCTTTATCCAATCATATAGTTGGCTTAAGTTTGATGAAAACAAAAATAAAATAAGCGAATATTTCACCTTGCTTGTTTCAACTTTAATAGGAATGAACTTCATGATTTCTTCGGGTGATTTTTTAATGTTTTATCTCGGACTTGAACTTGCAACTATTCCGATAGCCGCACTTGCCGCTTATGAAATTTACAAAAACAGATCGGCTGAAGCAGGCGTAAAACTTATACTTTCCTCTGCCCTGTCGTCAGGTGTTATGTTATATGGAATTTCAATGCTTTACGGCGCAACCGGTTCAATATATTTCGATGAAGTTGCTCCAATGGTTGTAAAAAATGCAATGATTGCCCTTTCATTTATATTTTTCTTTGCAGGAATGGCATTTAAAATTTCCATCGTTCCTTTTCATTTGTGGACAGCCGATGTATACGAAGGAGCGCCAATCAACATCACATCATATTTGTCGGTAATATCAAAAGGTGCGGCCGTGTTCATTCTTATGATCATCTTATTTACCGTGTTCCGTTCAATAATTTTCTTATGGCAGGAAGTGATATATGTAACGGCAGTATTAACAATGACCATAGGTAATTTATTTGCAATACGACAGCAAAACCTTAAAAGATTTCTTGCTTTCTCGTCTATCTCACAGGCAGGATTCATTCTTCTCGGTGTTATAGGCGGAAACCAGATAGGAATGTCGTCGGTGATATATTATATTTTGGTTTACATTTTTTCAAATCTCGGCGCTTTCGGCGTTGTTGCTGCGATTGCAAATGTTACGGGAAAGGAAAATATTGATGATTATAATGGTTTGTATTTAACAAATCCAAAATTAAGTTTAACAATGATGCTAGCATTATTTTCTCTTGCAGGAATACCGCCAGTTGCAGGGTTCTTCGGAAAATTCTTTTTATTTATTGCGGCGGCACAACAAGGTTTTTATATTCTGGTTTTAATAGCTGTTGTAAACGCAATCATATCATTGTACTATTATTTACTTGTGGTGAAAGCAATGTTTTTAAATAAAAGTGAAAATCCGATTAAATATTTCAAAAGCGACTGGATGACAAGAATAGGCTTGCTGATTTGTATTTTAGGCATAGTGGCTGTCGGCTTTGCAAGCGGAATTTTTGAACATTTGAACTTTTTGAGTTTCGGAATAAATTAAGAAGCTGCGAGCTTTGAGCCATGAGCTTCGAGTTCAAGAAAAAAATATAATTAATAATGCTACGACTTAATCAAAAATGGAAATAAACAAAATCTCATTTCTAAACTCACAGCTCGCAACTTGTGGCTCACAGCTTTTATTTTTCAATACCCAACTTCATAAATAATATATTTAACTTAACATTATAGTTTAATTTATAAAAAATGGCATTACTCACAAAAGGAAAACATATAATCGGCGAAATTGACGGTGTTCGTTGTACAATAGTTGAAACAGGCGCTACGGAAGAAAGAATAAAATTCCTGAAAGAATTGCTTGAGTTCAATAAATTTGAAGTAAAAACTTTAAAAGAAACCGAAAAAGAAACTTATACGATTGGTGTTACCGATCTTATTTTTAATCCCATCATTGCTGTTTACGACAGTTCGCTTATAACACCCCAGGGATGCGTTGTACGCCTTCCGATATGGCGGCAGGAAAGCACAAAATGTTATCCGAACTACTGGAGGGTCTGAGATAACAGAAACTTTACTAAACTTTAAAAGTTTAGTAAAGTTTCAATTTTCTCAATAAACAAAATTAAAGGAAAATATATTTGGGGTTGTGGATTTTACAAGCATCACTATAACTCCGTTAATTGATGAAGCAACAACATTTATAATTTGAAAACTTAATTTTCTTCTTTTCAGATATCT
>JAQUPB010000246.1 GCA_029004185.1 Bacteroidales bacterium
CATTTTATCTCCCCTGAGAGTAACACGAACACCTATGGCTACGTTTTTTCTAAGTTTGAAATTCGAAATATCTTTCTTTGATTTTGTTGTAACTGCTTTTTGACCTGTAATGAGTGTCATTTCATTTACAGCAGTTTCAAGAATCTTTTTATCGGCAATGGCAGCGCCAACTCCCTGATTAATGCAAATTTTGTTAAGCTTAGGCACCTGCATACCGTTTTTGTATGAGAACTGCTTCATCAAAGCCGGAATAATTTCTTCTTTATATTTCTGTTTTAGTCTTGGTATGTAGTTCATTATTTTATTACCTCCCCGCTTTTTTTAGAATAACGGATTATTTTTTCATTTTCAATTCTTCTTCCAACTCTTGTGGCGCTTCCGCTTCCGTCAACAACCATAAGGTTCGAAATATGTATTGAAGCTTCTTTTTTAATTATACCGCCCTTTGAATTTTTTGCACTTGGTCTGCTGTGTTTTGTAACTATGTTAATACCTTCAACCACAGCCCTGTTTTGTTTAATCAGAATCTGCAATACTTTTCCCTGTTGACCTTTGCTGTTACCGCAAATTACCTTCACAATATCGCCTTTTTTTATTTTTAGTTTTACTCTCATAATATATATCCTTATTTTATTATAAAACTTCGGGTGCCAAAGAAATAATTTTCATATACTGTTTTTCTCTTAATTCCCTTGCAACGGGTCCGAAAATACGGGTGCCTCTCAATTCATCTGTCGGAGTAAGCAGAACAACTGCATTATCGTCAAAACGAATATAAGAGCCATCAGCTCTTCTGATTTCCTTATTTGTCCTGACAATAACAGCGGTTGACACAGTACCTTTCTTTGTATTTCCTGATGGTAAAGCATCTTTCACCGTAACGATAATTCTATCGCCAACTGAGGCATATTTTTTTCTTGTGCCGCCAAGCACTCTGATACAAAGCACTACTTTCGCACCACTGTTATCAGCAACTATTAATCTAGATTCCTGTTGTATCATAATTATTTTGCACTTTCAATAATTTCTACTAAACGCCAGCATTTATTTTTACTTATCGGACGGGTTTCCATTAACAATACACGGTCGCCGATATTGCTTTCATTTTTCTCATCGTGAGCATAAAATTTCGATGTTTTCTTGATAAACTTACCGTATTTTTTATGTTTCATCTTTCTTTCAACAGCAACAACAATTGTTTTCTGCATTTTGTTGCTGGTAACAACACCTGTTAATTGTTTTCTTAAATTTCTTTTTTCCATTTTTTACTTTTTTTCAGTTTTTTTTTCCAACTGTCGTTTCCTGTATTCGGTTTTCAGTCTGGCAACAGTTTTCTTTGCATAACCGATTTTCATCGGATTTTCCAATGCCGAAACAGCATGATTAAGTTTCATTTTCAGCAATTGTGCTTCTTCATCTTCGATTCTTTCGATGAGTTCAGGAGTTGACAATTCTTTTATTACCGAGTTTTTCATTATATTTTAATTTTTTCTTCAACATAATCTCTTCTGACAACGAATTTTGTTATAACAGGCAATTTCTGTGCTGCAAGCCGCAGAGCTTCTTTTGCCTCGTTCATTCTCACACCGTCAACTTCAATAATAATTCTGCCGGGTGTAACACGTGCAACATAATATTCGATTCCGCCCTTGCCTTTTCCCATACGTACTTCAGCTGGTTTTTTTGTTATCGGTTTATCAGGAAAAATTCTCATCCATGTCTGACCCTCGCGTTTCATATATCGGGTAACCGCAATTCGCGCCGCTTCAATTTGCCTGCTTGTGATAAATGACGTTTCCAGAGATTTTATCCCGAATGAACCAAAGTCAAGTGTATAACCGCACTTTGCATTTCCTTTCATTCTACCTTTTTGCTGCTTTCTGTATTTTGTCTTTTTCGGTTGTAACATTTGTAATAATTTAATATGTATTATTTATTGTATTCGTTTTTATTTCTTTTATGAAATTTACCATGACCCTGCCCTTGACCTTGACCTTTCTGCATTGTAAGTCCTATATTTTGTGACAAATCGCGTTTTCCGTATACTTCGCCTCTGCAAATCCAACACTTCACGCCTATTCTTCCATAAGTAGTATGGGCTTCGGACATGTGATAATCAATATCAGCCCTTAAAGTATGTAAAGGAACTCTTCCTTCTTTATATTGTTCGGTACGGGCAATTTCAACACCACCGACACGACCTGAAATAACGAATTTAATTCCTTCTGCGCCCATTCTTATTGCAGATGCCATTGCTGTTTTAATAGCCCTGCGGTATGCTATTCTGCCTTCAATCTGGCGGGCAACAGTACTGCTTACAATTACAGCATCAAGTTCAGGTCTTTTTATTTCAAAAATATTTATCTGAATGTCTTTTTTTGTAAGTTTTTTTAATTCTTCCTTAAGTTTATCAACTTCCTGTCCGCCTTTACCTATAATGATACCCGGACGGGCAGTATTAATTGTTATTGTTATGAGCTTTAAGGTTCTTTCAATTATTATTTTTGAAATTCCTGCTTTTGCCAATCTAACATTAAGGTATTGTCTGATTTTAAAATCTTCAACAAGTTTGCTTGCAAAGCTTTTACCGCCATACCAGTTAGAGTCCCAGCCTTTAATTATTCCCAATCGGTTACCTATCGGATTTGTTTTTTGTCCCATTTATTGAATATTTTGTTCTACTTGTTGTTCGTTAATACTGTCTAATATTATAGTTATATGATTTGAGCGTTTTCTTACTCTGTATGCACGACCCTGCGGAGCGGGGCGTAGTCTTTTAAGCATTCTTCCGCAATCAACAAAAACCTCTTTTACATAAAGGTTACTGTCTTCAATTCTTTTTCCTTCATTTTTATTTTTCCAGTTTGAAATTGCTGACACCAACAATTTTTCAAGTCTGTTTGAAGCTTCCTTTGTAGAAAATTTAAGAATATTCAATGCCTGTTCAACATTCTTACCTCTTATCAAATCGGTTACCAACCTCATCTTTCGTGGTGATGTGGGACAGTTATTCAATTTTGCAATACAAGTAGCTTTCTTTTCAGCTTTTCTTATTTCTGCGCTATTACGCTTTCTGGCACCCATTTTATTTTATTTTAAAAAATTAAGTTTCTTCTACTGTTGTTGTTTCTTCCAGAGCTT
>JAQUPB010000247.1 GCA_029004185.1 Bacteroidales bacterium
ACTATTCCCGAACCTATTCCATATGTATATCCCTTGTCTTCTCTTATGTTCGACATTAACCTCGACCCGAAATAACCGCCAAATATCATATTAAGAATCTGCATGTTTTGAAAATCAACATGCTTCCTGTTGAACAGCACTCTGCCAATTCTTATTGCCGATTGAACCGCATCGGGTTTATTTTCGTATATCCTTTTTTCATTTGAAGTTTTGACAGTATATTTTTTACCGGATAATAAATCTTTATTAAGCCAGTCCTTCCCTCCAAAATATTTTTCAACAAGTTTGATGCAGCTATCTTCTGCCTTACCTGATATTATTACTTTGCAATTATTCGAACAATAATATTTTTTATGAAAATCAACAATGTTTTTTCTTTTCACATTCTCAAAATCACCAATATTTAATTTTGTATTGTATGGATGTTGTTCGCCAAACAAAGATTCCGAAAATTTGCTTTTGGCAACATATTTTACCTTTTTACTTTTAATTAAAAATCCTTGCTTGTTATTATTCAGATAAATGCCAAGTTCTTTTTCAGGGAAAATTGCATTTTTAATAACTTCCTCAACTAAAGGCAAAGTTTCAGGCAAATGTTTGTTTAAAGTATAAAGAGCAACTGATGCCAAATCTTCATTAATGCCGGTTTCAATATATGAACCGCAAAAGTCAATTCTTTCTGCAATTTCATCAGCAGTATGTTTTTTTGTTCCTTCAATAAGCATGGAATTGCAAGCAGATGCAACCAACGGCATATCCTGCTCCCACATTCCTGCATCGAAAACAAATTCAATTTTAACAACGTCCTGCATTCCGATATTTAGCGTATGCACCTCAATACCGTTAACAAAATTGTATTTTTCGGGCTCTGTAAAACCTATGTCTTCAACACAACTGTATTCGGGTTGATTTTTTCGATTGAGCATTATTAATTGTTTAAAAAGATTTATAGTGCCTTTTATTATAGACAATAAAATATACGAAAAAGTTGCTTAAAGAGTAGGGTAAAAAGCATCAACTATATGATTAAAAACCGGCTTTCCTTCCTCAAAAACTATTCCTATCACATCAAACCTCGTTTCGTTGTTTATGTTTTTTTTACAAATAAAATTATCGGCAGCTTTTACAATGGATTTCTGTTTTTTTCTGGTAACTGAATCCTCGGGGTCGCCGAAATAATCACTGCTCCTTGTTTTCACTTCAACAATTACAATATATTCACCGTCCTTTGCTATGATGTCGATTTCCTCTTTACCGAAACGCCAGTTTGTTGCAAGTATCTTGTATCCTTTTTTCCTTAAAAATTCAGCGGCAAACTTTTCACCAAGCTTGCCAAGTATGCTTTCATCCGACATTGTTTTTGTTTTATTATCTACGGCAACAAAATTACAAAAAAAGCACCTGATATTTATAAAAACATCACATTCCCCAAACAAGTTTGGAAAGGGTTTTAAAATAATAAAGAGGATGTCTTCTCAAAAGGTGAAAATATTTATTTTACCGCAGAATCGCGAAGACGCAAAGGTTTAAAAATAAATATTTTATCTTTGCGCCTTAGCGTCTTAGCGGTTATAAATAACACTTCTGAGCCACCCTCTTTATCTGATTGCTGCTAATTGATTTAAGTAAACAACTGCAGATTACTTATATACTATCTTAGATGCAAAGTTATTCGTGCTTCCATCAATTTTCAGAAAATAAATTCCTTTCCCATATTCTTTCAAGCTTATTTCTTTTGTTTTATCTCCTGAACCCAAAACACAATTTTCCGAATAAACAACCTCGCCAAGCACATTAAATATTTTAATATTCAACATTTCTTTTATCAAGGTGTTCACGCTTACGGTGAAATTTCCTTCATTTGGATTCGGATATACCTGTATAAAAGAACCACCATGTATTTCCAGAACAGAATTGTAAGACAGAATTTCAATAGTTTCAACCATCGGGCAATCGTACTTATCATATGCAGTAACAGTATATGTTCCGGGTGAAAGATTAGTGGCTGTTTTGGTAATCTGAACAGGATTGGTGTTCCATACATATGCAAACGGAACATTGCCGGTTGCATTAGCTGTAGCCGATCCGTTATTGCATGAAGCGCAGGTTTCATCTGTTTTAGATACGGTTAGTTGTGAAAACGGATATGCAAAAACACTTATTGATGCTGTGACGGTTGAAGGTGCTGCATCGGAAACCGTAACGGTATATGTTGTGCTGGCTGATGGGTTAACTGTTATCGAAGATGTTGTGGCGGTATTGCTCCATGAATAAGAATAAGCAGGAGTGCCACCTGTTGCATTGGCTGTTAAAGTAACAGCAGCACCTTCACAAACAGTCGGATTAGATGAATTGATCGATAACTGTATTCCCTGCAATTCAGCATAAGCTTTAATTGTCATGTCATACACACCGGAAGTCCCGGTTCCTACGGCCGCCCATGAAGTACCATTATTACTAATCCAGCATTTACCTGTTTCAATTGTCGGATTAGAAAAACCAGAATAAATACTTTCAACAGGCACAGGCCAGTTGTATGCGGGAGTATAATATTTAACTTTCACATAAAAATCACTTCCGCCGGTTATATTAATAGGAGTTGGCAGGTCAAAATAATAATGACCTGGTAAAGTACAGGTTTTAGTGGTAATAGTTCCAAGCAGGTTTGAAAGCACACCTCCCGAATAAGTACCATATACTTCAACATCAACAGTACCATTGGCTACACCCACGTATGTTCCTATTTTTGTTAATTTTTGTGATGAAGCGGCTGAGAACTTTGATAAACCATAAGCAATAGTAGCACTATATCCATAACTTTGCACCCATCCTAATTTATCATAGCAATAAAGTACTGTATTGGCTGTAACAGGAATCCTGTTAGGAAAAAATGCAGCTGATGAATTTATACGTGTATCCTGATATGAAACATAAAAATATCCCTTATCGCCAAACACCGTTCCGAAGCTGTTTTTAATAATCCATGCGCCGGGTGAAGGAGCCAATGTTACTTTATTGTCATCCCATCCGACAATAAGTACGATATGATTTGTTGTTGAATCGGTTTTATCATAGTAATATGTAAAATCAGGTTGCATAATGCTTGAAGGCGGCTGTGCGGGATAA
>JAQUPB010000248.1 GCA_029004185.1 Bacteroidales bacterium
TATCGAACATCGAATGTCGAATAATGAATATCGAAGTTTACTTTATTTTTAAATTATTTTGTTTTGCAGTTTCGATACTTTTTTAAAAATTGCAATAAGTTCGTTGCATTCAACTAATGCTTTTTCAATAGTATCTGTTCCCTTAGTTAAAGGGACCCTTTTTATTATTTTTAAAGAAATGAGCGTTTCTCTTAGTTCTTTTAGTATGATTTTTAATTTATGAATAAAATCATTTCTTGATTCTGCACTTTGTGCTTCTCCATAGTTTAAAGCCGGAGAAGTTCCTGATTTTACTATTTGTCCTGCAATATGATTTCCCGCTCTTGTATTAAATATATTTTCTGTTATTGTAATTATAAAAACAGAAAATTCAATTAATCTGTTTTCCAGATCAAACTTTTTGTTATTGTTTTTTTCTTCGTTCATAACTTCACATCATTATTCGACATTCATTATTCGATGTTCGATATTATTTCATTATTATTTTTTTAACCACTCGTTCTCCGTTTTTCTCGAATTTTATTTTTACAAAGTATGCTCCTTTCGGAAAAGAGCTTATGTCAATGTGAAAATAATTACCTGATTGGGTTTGATTGAAAATAATTTTCCCCATTATATCATAAATTATAATATTTGATATTGTTTCTTCGGAAGTAATTTTGAAAACACCATTACTTGGATTGGGAATTATATTTAAAACTTTTGAAACGTTTTTCTTAAAAATATCTGTGGTGCCACTGTTTATGCTTGTTACAAAAATATCGTCAACACCGAGTTCGGGTCTGCTGCCATAACCGGTGACGTTTTGATAATAGAGCCATCTTAATTGTATTAATGGTTTGTTGTTACAACTGTCAGGTAATAAAACAGGACCGATGATATCAGTATGATTTTTTTGTTTGTATAAAGTGGGAGTGGAGTCGCTTGAAAAAATATTTGGCTGTGAAAGAGAATAAAAATTTCCGGCATCACCAATTCTGTATTGAAGCTGTATGCTGAAAAACCTGTTTTGTCCTGTTGTTCCGGGAACGTATGTCAATGCTGAATGCATAATTCCTTTCCATTCTATCATAATGGAATCACGGTTAAGTGTGTTCAGGGCAAGTACTGCTTCTCCGACATAAGTGTTTAATGAAGCACTTCCGGTTGAACAATTATCATATTGAGCCGAACTTGTATTTAAGAAACTAAAACCATTAATGTCTTTGCCAATTATTCTTGCTCTGCTGGCTAAGTTATATCCGCATATCCAGTCACCTGCAGCCATTGTGCTTGTGTCGGGAGATACATTATTAAATCTGTGAAAAATAATATTGTTTGGGTATGTTCCGGCAGATGAACTTACTGCCCATTCGGTTAAAGAATAATCTCCTGTACTTAAATCAAAGGGAACAGGATTTGTTTGTGCCTTTGCAGTTGATAATGCTGTAAACAAAATAAAAATTAAAAAATGTTGTTTCATGATTTTTAGTTTTTAAAGGTTAATAATATATGATTGAAGATTAATTTTTGCGCAAACATATTTGCTTGAAAATTAAAATTCAAGCGCATTTTAGAATTCGCCGGAATGTTTTTAGAATTTGTTGGGATGTTTTTAGAATTCGTGAAAAATTGAAATTGAGGGCTTTATTATATCGAAATAATCAAAATAAAATTACTGGTCGAAGATAAATTGAAATATCACGATTATAAGAATAAGTTTGGAATGTTTTTTAAAAATATTATTTTTGTTAAAATTTCAGCAGTGAAAACAAAATATAAATATATTCTTATTGTCATTAGTTGCATTTTAACTGCATTTAATCAAATACTTTATCATTACGTGCCTGCAAATGATTCATTGAGTTATTTGCATCTGGCAAAACAATATAGTGAATTTATTTTTTTTGATCCTGTAACAAATTGTTCGGGGCATCCTGTGTACGCTGTTTTCCTGGCTATAACAGGGATTATAATTTCATACAACCAATTTGTGATAGGATTTATCCAGACACTGATTTTCTGCATATCAGCATTGTTATTAATAGGTGAATTGGAAAAATACCTGAATAAAAATTTGTCAGCACTCGTGATAATTCTCTTTCTTGTTCCCGAAATTCATTTATTCAACGGATATATACTTACCGAATCAATTACGTTTTCTTTGCTGCTTCTTATCTTCTGTATATCGCTGAAAATACATAATAACGGAGCAACAATTTATAAAATGTTGTTGCTTTCTTTTCTTATGGGTGTGGCGGTGCTGAACAGACCTGAATGTGCTGCCAGTATTGTTCCTGTTTTATACCTGATTTATCCGGAGATTAAAAATAAATTAATATTGAGTATTCTGCTGATTGTGAGCATATCGGTAATTTTTCTTGTTTTAAATGGTTATAAAAATTATAAAACTTTCAATGTTTTTGAAGTAACTGCATTTAACGGGGGTGAAGTGATTTATGGAGGAAATAATGAGAATCTGGATGGAAGTCATCATCCCTTTGCTCAATATAAGGAAATCTTTATACCAAAAAATAAAATTGATGATTTTAATAAAATAGTATCACAACCGTCATGTAAATCATGTCCTCAGCAAAATTCTTTTTATCTTGACCTTGCTGCCGAATCGTGGAGAAAAAATGCTTTTAAACAAATAGGAGTTATTCCCGCAAAATTTGCTAAAAACTGGCTGTTGCCGGGTAATTTTGACGTATATACTTCCGATACCACAAAAGCAAAAGGTCTTCAGTTAAAGAAAATCCTTTCAAAAAAATATTTTAATAACAGATGGTATGCTCCGTTAAAACATATTTTATACATGACCGTACATTATATTTTGTTATTAATAATAATTATAGGGTTGTTTGATATTGATAGGAAAAACAGATTTCAAATAGCAGTTTTGATTTTACTTATATTTTATGTTTTGTTCGCCGTTCCTTTTTGCGGACTCCCCAGATGGCATGTCCAAATATTTCCTCTGTTGCTCATTGCTTTTATGCCCTATAAATTAATATCGTGGGTTGAAAAGAATACAAGTCGTTTCTTTAAGATAAATAAATAATAAATTTTTAGAAGAACGCCCTCAACTGCACGCTTCCGGTATGAATTGAATGTGTGCCTTCCGATTTTCTGCCATCAT
>JAQUPB010000249.1 GCA_029004185.1 Bacteroidales bacterium
GGATTAATTACTTTACTTGGTGCTGCAATAGGATTGATGAACATTATGCTTGTATCTGTAACCGAAAGAACACGCGAAATAGGAATCAGAAAAGCAACTGGTGCAAACAAGAGTACTATTAAAAGACAATTCCTTGTTGAAGCAATTGTGATTTGTCAGATGGGAGGTTTACTGGGAATTATACTTGGAATACTCATAGGAAATGTTGTTTCTATATTGGTTGGAAGTAGCTTTATTGTTCCATGGAAATGGATTTTTTCGGGAATTGTTTTATGTTTTATTGTAGGCTTGATTTCCGGCTATTACCCGGCTGCAAAAGCTTCAAACCTAGACCCGATTGAGTCATTGCGTTATGAATAAAATTATGTTAATTTTAAAATTAATTGAAGTAGGAAGTATGAGGTAGGAAAAACAAATATCATTTCAACAAATTCTAATTTCTTTTTAAATCGAAATAATAATTTAATTCAAAAATAGTTTTAGCTCTATAATTAAAAAAACAATCTTCATTGATAGTTAATATTTGTTAATTTTTTTTTTGAAAATTGAAAAATAAAATAAATTTACACCCCTTTTTAAAACACTAAATAATATGAGAACAAATAGTAAAAGATTTTTTCTGTCGGTAGTTGCATTGACTTGTTTTGTTCTTGCTTCGGCTCAACAAAATACAAATGACCCTGTCCTTCTTACAATAGCAGGAAAACCCGTTACCAAATCGGAGTTTATGGCAGTTTACCTGAAAAATAATAATAAAGGTAACGACATAAAAAAGGAAAGTATTTCCGATTATCTTGAAATGTACATCAACTTCAGGTTAAAAGTAAAAGAAGCTGAAGACCTTGGTTATGACACTACAAAAAGTTTCATCACCGAGCTTGCAGGCTATCGCAAACAACTGGCACAACCATATCTTGCAGATAAAGAAGCAAACGACAAACTTATCAATGAAGCTTATGAAAGAATGCAGAAGAAAATAAGAGCGAGCCATATATTAATTAACTGCGTTTCCGAAGCCCTTCCGAAAGATACACTTGCCGCTTACAATAAAATAATGCAAATCAGAGACAGAATTATAAAAGGCGAAGATTTTTCTGCTGTTGCAAAAGAAGTTTCCGATGATTATACCGCTAAAGATGTACCTGCTTCAAAAATGAGTCCCTTCAAAAAAGGCAACGGTGGCGACCTTGGCTATTTCACTGCTTTCAGTATGGTTTATCCATTTGAAACTGCGGCTTACAAAACAAAAGCAGGAGAAATTTCAATGCCTGTCCGCACAAAATTCGGTTATCATATAATAAAAGTTACAGACATCAAGCCTAATGAAGGGCAGGTTCAGGTGGCTCATATAATGATAAGAACCGATTTTTCCGATACATCAATTACAAAGGGAAAAAATAAAATATTTGAAATATATAATAAAATCAAAGCAGGTGAAAGCTTTGAGGAACTGGCAAAGAAATATTCGGAAGATAAAAGTTCTGCCGTAAAAGGAGGAGTGATGGCTCCTTTCACGACAGGACGCATGGTTCCTGAATTTGAAGTTGCGGCATTTGCACTAAAAAACATCGGTGACATGTCGGAACCTCTGAAAACCGATTACGGCTGGCACATAGTTAAAAAAATTGATATCAAACCATTACCTTCATTTGAAGATTCCAAAGCCGACATAAAAGCAAAAATCATGAGAGATGTGCGTTCGGAGCTTCCTAAAAGGAATTTAATAAATAAAATTAAAAAGGAATATAACTTCGTTGAATATAAAAAGAATCTGACTCCTTTTTATTTATTGCTTGATTCAACATATTTCCAGGGAAAGTGGAATGCCGAAAAAGCCGATAATTTAAAAGAAGTTGTATTTAAAATTGCAAACAAAAATTTCACACAAAAAGATTTCGCAAAATATCTGGCAGAACACCAGGTGAACAGGGCTCCGGGTCCGTTTGAAGTCATAGTAAACAATCAGTACGAAAAATATGTTGACGAAACTGCAATGGAACAGGAAAACAGCAAACTCGAACAGAAATATCCCGAATTTAAAAATCTCATGAACGAATACCGCGACGGTATTTTGCTTTTCGAACTTACGGATAACAAAGTATGGTCGAAGGCAGTAAAAGATTCTATGGGATTAAAAGATTTTTATGAAAAAAATAAAAATAAATACATGTGGGACCAGAGAGTTGATGTGACAGTTTATACCTGCGCCACAGAAGAAGTTTCAAAAAAAGTAAAAGAACTTTTGAAAAATAAAAAAGCTGAAAGCGACATTTTAAATGAAGTAAATAAAGATTCGCAGCTTGAACTTAAAATCGAAAACGGTAGGTTTTCAAAAGGTGAAAATAAAGCTGTTGACCTTGTTCAATGGAAAGAAGGAATATCAAACAATGTTGAAGTTGATAAATCTATTGTATTTGTTGACATTCATAAAATATTACCTGCCGAACCGAAAACTCTGGCCGAAGCAAAAGGTCTTGTTACTGTCGATTACCAGAATATACTGGAAAAAGAATGGATAGAACAGCTACGAAAAAAATATCCCGTTACGGTTGATAAAGTTGTTCTGGAAACCATAAAATAAGTTTTAAATTCAACATTCTTTTGCTTAGCGGTTGTGCGAAGATTGCATCTTCGCACTTTATAGATTGTCCGATTTTTTACTTCGCATCAAAAAACACTTCTGTTTTATAAATATTTTTACAAAATAAAATAAAATAAAAATTAAACATAACACTATGAAACGAACAGCAAAAGCACATTGGCAAGGAAACCTTAAAGAAGGCAAAGGCGATTTAACCACGCAAAGTGGTATTTTAAAAAATATAAATTACAGTTTTAAAACCCGTTTTGAAGAAGGTGAAGCGGGTACTAACCCGGAAGAGTTGCTTGCCGCTGCACATGCAGGATGTTTCACGATGGCCGTTAGTGCAGTTATAACTCAAAAAGGATTAAATCCGGAATCTTTGGACACCGAGGCAACATTATCTATGGAGGGTCTGAGTATTACAGGTATTCATTTGTCAATTAGTGGTTCCGTAGCCGGCATTAATGCAGAAGAATTTAAAATTATTACTAAAGATGCTGAGAAGAATTGTATAATCTCGAAAGCATTGAGCATTCC
>JAQUPB010000250.1 GCA_029004185.1 Bacteroidales bacterium
TAATCCATGTTTTAGTTTTTCCATTTCTTCTGGCTCTTATTCTGGAACCATCAGCATTTTTTTGTTCTGTATGTTCAAAATTGTTTAAAAATTCACAATTTTCACGTGTTACTTTTTCCATTTTTCTTTGATTTTTTGTAATAATTCTTTTACTTCTTTGTTTGTCATTCCGCCTGGATCACCTTTAATTTCTACATTGAAAGCATCCACGTTTCTAAATTTTAATTCAGCAATCAGTTTCTTTGCCTGAACCTGTGCCTGTGGATCATCATCATAAATTACAGCAATACGTTTAAAAGTATTTGCCATTACACGAATTTGTTCCGGAGTATATTGTATCCCGGAAGTTGCAAATGATTCTTCACCAATACGCCATACATCAGTAGGCCCTTCAACACAAATACCTAAATCTGTATTCCATTTTTCCTGATTTCCATATAATATTTTTTTGTGTGAAACAATTTCATATTCAGCAGGACAAGCTTGATACTTATTTATTGCTTTTCCTGTAACATCCCTGCTGTCAAATGATACAATTTCACTATTCCAAAAAAACGGAATAACAATTCTGAATTTGTAATTTAATGAACCGAGTTTTCCAAATATTCCAATTCCCTGAATTTTCCATTTTTCAATGATTTCATCAGGATCAAAACCACGCAATTTTAAATACTTTTTATGAAGTGGTTGAAGATTATCCATTCCTGTCGGAAATTCAAATTCCTTTTTTTCAATTATTTTCTGATTTATTATGGAACGATTTATCCCATATTTTTTGATTAAATCAGAAATGTAAACCCAATCTAAATTTAACAATTCAGATAATGTTTTTACAGTAGAATGCCAACCACAACGCCAGCAACAGTAATATTCATCACGGATATTCCATCCAAGATGAAAACCGGGATTTCCAGTACAGAATGGACAAGTACAATTTACCCATCCGGGTCTGTTGTGACGATGCCCTTCCGTGCTGTATTCTAAATTAAAATCATTATATAAACGAATAATATCCATTACAACAAACCTTCATCAGCAAATGAAACGAATTTATTATTGCCACAAAGAATAATATGATCTAATAAAACCACATCAAACAAACTTAATCCTTTTTTAATTTCTCTTGTTATTATTTTATCTTGTTCAGATGCTTTAGTACCACCGGAAGGATGGTTGTGTGCAAGGATAACCCCTTTTGCCAAAGAATCTACTACATATTTAGCTACAATTAATTTATCCACAACAGTTCCGATAATGCCCCCCTGGGAGATTTTAGCGTAACCGATAGTAATATTAGCCCTGTTTAAAAGTAAAACAAAGAAACTTTCATAAATTTCTAAATCATCTCCGTAAAATTGTGATATAAAATCAAAACTTTCATTTGATGAAGTTATTTTTGTTTTAGGAAAGTTACTTTGAATTTTTTTCAGTTCAAATAATTTTATATTTCCCATTTCTATTCATTTAAAACCTGAGAAATTAATAAACTTTTTTCGTTTTCCCATTTTATAATATTTCCAAATTGAAAATATTTTAATTCCATAAATTCTGTCCAACTCATAGCAATTCCTAAACCTTCAAAGTTTGGGAGATCAATTTCCCATATTATTGTAAACAATAAAGGATTTTCTAATTCTTTTCCATTTTCATCATATAAAAATTGCATAATTTTATGCTTTTTCATAGGATATGCAAATAAAATTCTTGCAAAATCTTCATTTGCAATTTCCCACCACCATTTAGGCAATCTTTCATTTTCCATATACTTTATTTAAAAAACGTTGATAATTAAAATTATTATTATTTTCATACAATTTGTCACAAAGTTCATTAACAATGTTTTCAAATTCAGAAGACGTTAAAGCACCACTATTCAATTTACTTTGAACTAAATTCAAAGTATCTGCTATTAAAACATAATCTTTTCTGCTCATTTTGTTTTTAATTTATAGGTTTTTATACTATTATAATTTCTATTTTTATAGATTCTTAATTAATTCATTAGCTACTTCAATAATTGAATCTTTATCTACTTTTACATTTATCTCCACTTTAAAATGTAGTCTTTCAAATTTCCAAATTCTTTTTAGCCTTTTTAAATTAATTCCTTGGGACATATTAGGTTCACTATAATAACCAGATATTTTAGCATTTTTAGCACATTCCTTAACAGTTTCCTTAACTGCTTCTTTTTGTGCCTGTGTAATAACATTTAAAATCTTTAATTTATACCTATATGTTTCCATATTGTTTTCCTGATGAATTTTTAAAATTTCATCATAGTAATTTTTGGCACTTTTCATTTTTATTAGATTTTTAATTATTTAATATAACTCATTACTAAATCATTCAATATACTACTTTCTTTGTAAATTTTTCCATCCAATACACGATTTATTACGTGTTCTTTTTTCTTTAATAGATCAATTATTCGTTCTTCAATAGTATTCACTCCTACCATATTATAGATTGTAACTTGTTTTGTCTGTGTAATTCTATGAATACGGTCAGAAGCCTGTGTGAGTTCACCCGGTGACCATGGAAATTCAGTCATTAACGCATTGGAAGCAGCAGTCAAAGTTATTCCTGTACCAGCAGCTTTCATATTTCCAATAAACAATCTTGTAAAAGGATTATTTTGAAATTGATCAACAGCTTTTTGTCGTTGCAACATTGTTACACTTCCGTCTATTTTTACAGAAATATCTTTGAATTTTTCAAAAAGAACATCAATTGTATTTCTATGAATAGTGAATATAACTAATTTTTCACCACTTTCAAGAAAATCCTGAATCCAGTTTATAATTGAATTTAATTTTCCTTTTACTGAAAGTTGCTTTAATATTTCAATTTGGGATAAAACCGGTGCGGTTGAGGCACGTTTTATCTTTTCAATTTTTAATTGATTTAATTCTTTTTCTGATAATTCATTACTTATTTCTATTTTATTCTTTTTTGCAAAAGTTTTTAATTCATTTTCAATTTCAATTCCGCCTGAATTTAATTTTTCACGCAAAAATGCAATAAATTCACGTTCAGCTTTTTGATATTCATGCGTATTATTAATCTGAACAGGAATTTTTACAA
>JAQUPB010000251.1 GCA_029004185.1 Bacteroidales bacterium
CTGATTGCTGAAGGATTATAGAAATACCATTGGTTTCCGGAAGGCGAAGTATTCATGTTCACAGGGTTGTTCGGATTTCCCGAATAAATGTTGTTCATTGCAAGATTTTGCTGCTGAAGTAATTCGGCCTGACGTTTGGCTTCTTCTTCATCAATAATCTTCTGAATAATTTTATTGATAACTTCTTCCAATTGCTTTGGCGACATTCTCGAAAGTTTCTGAACACTATCTTCATGCTGAACGGTTTTTATGTTCAGCACCAGATCTGTTAAAGTATTTTTCCGGAATAAAACATTCTCATAACCCGGATAATCTTTTGTGATAAAAGCAATGGTACTATCGTAGTACATTTGCGAATCTTCATAATCCTGCTGCTGAAATGTAAGTTCGGCAAGTTTCAAATACGAAAGTGCTTTTTGTGATGTGTTTGTAGTGCTTGATTCTGCCGATAATTTTAAATATTCTATTGCCTGAGGAATATTTTTTTCCTTCAGTGAAATATCGGCAAGCACGAAATATATTTTATCAAGATAATCTTTATTCTTGCGGTCCCTTGTCATTTTCAGAAGTTGTTTTTTCACTTCTGCAGTATGTTGCGAGTTTACATTAACCAATCTGGCGAGATTAAGTTTGGTATTGAATTCCATCTCATAACTCGGATTCATTTTCAGTACTCTGCCATAAAACTGAAATGCTCTTTCATTATCTTCGGCTTTTTCGAGCAGCTGCGCAAGAATAAAAGTGTATCTTGCTCTTACTTTTTTCTTTCGTGTTTGAGAAATAGCAGCAGTGAGAGGGTCAATTGCCCCTGAACTATTACCTACTTTAATCTGAAAATCTGCAATTGTAGCATTAATATCTTTTTTAAGACTTTCTGGAATTTTTGTTTTATTTTTTGTTTCATCAAGGATATTAAAAATACCTTGTGCATCGGAAAACTTTTTTAATTCGATATAGCAACGTGCAAGCCAATTCATTGCTTCAAATCTTATCGGATTGTCTTTATATTGCTTTACGACATATCCGAAAATTTCTATTGCAGGATAATAATCCCTCTTGTAAAAATTGGCTTTGCCCATCATCATATAGCAGTCATCAATCCAGTTGCAGTATTCCGTATTCTTTATAAAAATGGAATGCCGCTGAATAACAACCGATGCCTTTTGTATCGCCCTGTCCATCTGGGGATAAATTGCTTTTGCATCATTCTCGGAACCATATCTGAAAACGGGAAGTATTTTTTCGTAATTATCAATATGTGCCTTTTCCAATGTGACAATTCCTTCTTTCATGCTTTCGTTTCCATTGAAATAAGCATTGTAATGAGCCGTTAAATTATGATAAACACGATGCGTGAAAGTATGTTTTCGGGTAGAACAAGCCACAACAGAGGCAATTGCCAGATAAAACAGACACCTGATGAATTTTATTTTTATTTTATTTCTCAATGTTCCTTATATCTTTCTTTTAAATACTAACTGAAAGCCTGCAAAAATATTTTATTTTAGGTAAAAATAAAAAAAATACCATTTCATATACATATTATATGAACTATATTTTAATTTAAACGTTTTTGAATTTGGCAAAATTAATGTAGGTTTGTAAATAAAATCAAAGAAATTATTCAAAAAATCATTTTTAAACAACAGTCATTAGTCAATAGTCATTGCCTGCCTGCCGGTAGGCAGGGTCATTAGTAAAACGATGAACGGAACTGGGAACAGAAAACAGTAAACTGTAAACTAAATGTCGATATACGGAAGCAATAAAAACAGATTTCAAAAATTCCTGAACAAGAAATACAGGATGGTAATCATGAACGACAGCACTTTTGAAGAAAAAGTGTCGCTGCGATTATCAAGGTTAAATGTTTTTATAGTATTTGGAATTGCAATTATTCTGCTTTTATTTATTACCACTTATATTATTGCTTTTTCGCCGCTTAAAGAATACATTCCGGGAAACTATTCCGACCCTGCCACACGTTCAAAGCAAATTGCCACGCTTTTAAAAACCGATTCACTTGAAGAAGTGATAAGGGAAAGACAGCAGTATATAGATATGATAAAAAAGATAACATTAGGAAAAGACACCGAAAATCAGATTCCAGCCAAACCCGTGTCGAAAAGTGATTACAGCAACATAAATATCACAAAATCAAAGGAAGATTCATTGCTCAGAACCGAGTTCAACCAGCAGGAACAATACAATCTGGAATACAGCGAACCTTCTGCAGGCTCAAACGGAATAAGCAATTTTTTCTTTTTCTGTCCTTTGAAAGGAATGCTGACCAACGGATTTAACCCAACAAATAAACATTTAGGAATTGATATTGTTTCGCCGAATAAAGATGAATCAATAAAAGCAACGTTAAGCGGAACGGTTATTTTCACCGGGTGGACTCTCGAAACCGGCTACGTGATTGCCTTACAGCATTCAAATAACCTTATTTCAATTTACAAACACAATTCGGTTATTTTAAAAAAAGCCGGAACTTATGTTAAAGCAGGCGAAGCAATTGCAATCATAGGAAGTTCGGGTGAACTGTCAACTGGTCCGCATTTGCATTTTGAATTGTGGTACAACGGTTATCCGATAAACCCGAAAGATTATATTGTGTTTTAAAAATAATTATTAAAAAACAAAATTTCACAGAGTTATACAGAGTAAGAAATGAACAATAAAAGAAAAGTAGCCATATTAGGTTCTACTGGTTCAATAGGAACGCAGGCACTGGAAGTAATTTCAGAACATAAAGATAAATTCGAAGTTGAAGTTCTGACGGCACAAAACAATGCTGATTTATTAATAAAACAATCGCTCTTATTTAAACCTAATTGCGTTGTCATAGGCGATGAAGGCAAGTACAAAAAAGTTTCCGAAGCATTATTTGATAATGGAATAAAAGTTTATAGCGGTTCCGAAGCATTATCGCAGGTTGTTGAAATGGATGCAATAGATATTGTACTTTCGGCAATTGTGGGTTTTGCCGGATTAAAATCTACAATTAATGCAATCAAAGCAGGAAAACCAATTGCTTTGGCAAACAAGGAAACACTGGT
>JAQUPB010000252.1 GCA_029004185.1 Bacteroidales bacterium
GCTCACCTCTGTTTGTGCTTTCGGAAAAAACCGTACGGGCAACATGCAAGCAGGCAAAAACAGCTTTTACAACAAGATATCCTAAAGTTCAGTTTGCATGGTCGTACAAAACAAATTACCTTAATGCGGTTTGTAATTTATTTCATCAGGAAGGTTCATGGGCTGAAGTTGTTTCTGGTTTTGAATATGATAAAGCAATTGCAAATGGTGTTGAAGGCAAGAAAATTATTTTTAACGGACCCGATAAAACCGAAGATAACCTTGTAAAAGCTATTGAAAACGATTCTCTTATTCATATCGACCATCTTGATGAATTATACACTTTAACCGCTTTAGCTGAAAAATTAAATAAGAAACCTAAAGTTGCAATCCGTGTGAATATGGATGCAGGCATTTATCCCATGTGGGACAGGTTCGGTTTTAATTATGAAAACGGACAAGCCTGGGATGCTTTGAATAAAATAATGCATTCAAAAAAACTGGATTTAGTCGGGCTTCATACTCATCTCGGAACTTTTATTTTATATCCTTATGCATATGCAACTGCAGTGAGTAAACTAGCAGACCTGGCTCTCGGAGTTTCTGAAAAATTTAATCATAATATAAGGTATCTTGATTTAGGCGGTGGCTTTGCCTCAAAAAATACTCTTAAAGGTTCATTTTTACAGGGCGCTGATGTGAGTCCGAGTTTTGATGATTACGCCGAAGCAATAACTACAGCTCTTAATAATGCAGGATTCAAGCCAAATAACAAACCCACTCTTATTCTTGAAACAGGTCGTGCACTTGTTGATGAAGCAGGATTTCTACTCGGTACTGTTATTGCAAATAAACGTCTTTCATCCGGCAAAAGGGCCACAATTCTCGATATCGGCGTTAATATTCTTTTTACATCTTTCTGGTATGAACATAAAATTACTCCTGCTCAGGCGTTTACTTACTATACTGAAGATACGGTTTTATACGGTCCTTTGTGTATGAATATTGATGTGATAAGAGAAAATGTCAGCCTTCCGCTTTTAAATAAAGACGACAATATTGTTGTGCATTTTGTGGGTGCATATAATATGGTACAGTGGATGCAGTTCATAACATTACGTCCTAAAATTGTGATGATTGATACTGAAGGAAACACACATATTATAAGAGAAAACGAAACAAAAGAAAGCATTACGGATTATGAAAGAATGCCAAAACATCTGAGTAAATTCAAGCTGTAGAACATTCGAATGTTCGATTGTTCAATTTAAAAAATTAAATGCTCGCAAAAGAAATCATAAAAGACAGCATCAAAAGTATTTTAAACAGTTATTCCCAGATATTTTTTTCAAACAATTGGGGATTCGCTCTGTTGTTGATTGCAGTTACTTTTTTTGATGTTAATGCCGGAGTTGGCGGTTTGCTTGCTGTTATTATTTCAAACGGACTGGCGTATATAATGGGGTTCAGCCGTTATAATATAAAATGCGGATATTACGGCTTCAACAGTTTGCTTGTGGGACTGGGACTCGGCATATACTACAATCCCAACCTTGAATTTTTCATAGTTTTATTTTTTGCAATTTTACTTACATTGCTTATCACAGTAATGCTCGAAGGGGTGATAGGCAAATACGGATTGCCTTTTTTAAGTGTTCCTTTTCTTTTCGGAATATGGATGGTAACGCTTGCATCAAGGCAATTCAAAGCACTTGAAATAAGCGACAGAGGAATTTATACAATTAATGAAATTTATACTTATGGCGGAATAAAACTCGTTGCTGTTTATGAATGGTTTAATAAAATGAATTTACCCGAATCGTTAATAATATATTTTAAATCCCTGGGTGCAATATTTTTTCAATACAACGTTCTCGCGGGTGTCTTGATTGCCATAGGAATTCTTTTTTGTTCGCGTATTGCTTTTACTTTGACAATTATAGGTTTTTATTCTGCGTATATTTATTATCATCTTATTGGTGCAAATATTACGGAACTCAGTTATGGTTATATCGGTTTCAATTACATACTGACGGCAATTGCAATCGGCGGGATTTTTATCGTTCCTTCAAAATATTCTTATCTATGGGTGATATTACTGACTCCCCTTATTTCGATACTTATTACAAGTTCGATTGCTATTTTTTCTATTCTTCAGTTGTCGGTGCTGTCGCTGCCTTTCAACATTATTGTGCTTTTGTTCTTGTATGTTCTTAAATTCAGAAAAACAAATTTCAGTTTTCCCGAACTCGTGGCAGTTCAACAGAATTCTCCCGAAAAAAACGTTTATCATCAGCATAATAACAAACAACGTTTTGTGGGATTGTTTAAATTTCCTTTTTCGCTGCCTTTCAACGATGAATGGCATGTTTCGCAGGGATACGACGGAGAGCATACTCACAAAGATGACTGGAAACATGCTTTGGATTTTCTTATCAGGGATAATGAAAACAAAACTTATAAAGGAATAGGAAATGTTAAAGAAAATTATTATTGTTATAAAAAGCCGGTAACAGCTCCTGCTGATGGCTGGATTGAAGATGTGATTGACAATATTCCGGATAATGAAATAACCGATGTAAACCTGGAAGACAATTGGGGAAATACAATTATTATAAGACATGCAAATCAGCTCTTCACGCAAATCAGCCACCTTATGAAAGGAAGTATAAAAGTTGCGAAAGGTAGTTTTGTTAAAAAAGGAGAAGTTATTGCAAGCTGTGGAAATTCAGGCAGGTCGCCCGAACCGCATGTTCATTTTCAGGTGCAGGCAACACCTTTCGTAGGTTCAAAAACTCTGGGCTATCCCATAAGTCATTTTATGCTCAAAAATAATTCGGCTTATGAATTAAAATCATACGATTATCCGAAAAAAGACAATATTATTTCAAATATAGAGCAAAATCCCTCAATATTTAAAGCATTTCATTTTATCCCCGGCCAGAAATTAAATTTTGAAATAGAATTTTATGGTAATAAAGAAATTGTAGAATGGGAGATAGTTACTGATATATATAATGATTCA
>JAQUPB010000253.1 GCA_029004185.1 Bacteroidales bacterium
TACGTAGGCTATGACAATGTCCTCAGCCGCAGCAACCAGTTTGAGCTGGCTTATCTGCGTTTAGCCAGGAAACTTCAGCGCGGTTTTGTACTGACCGATGAACCCGGCATTTATTTTATCCCCGAATTAATTGACCAATGGAAATCCGAAAATAAATTTAAAGAATACATTAATTATGATGCTGTTGAAAAATACAGAAATTTCGGCGGCATCCGCATTGAAGATGATATCCTGATTACCGAAACCGGCTGTAAAATAATGGGAACGCCGATTCCAAAGACGGTTGAAGAGGTAGAAAAGATAATGGGGGCGTAATATTTTTCCCGCTGATTATGCTGATTTTAGCAGAAAATAAAAATAATATCTGCGTGTATCTGCGGAAAATAAACTAAAAAAAACCACAAAGGACACGAAGAAAAATACGCAAAGGATAATTATTTTAAACTCTGTGTGCTTTGCGCAAACCCTTTGTGATCTTTGTGTTTAAAAACTTGTGGAATTTAGATAATACTTGAACAGTTCACAATAAATATTCATTATATTTGATTATAAAGAATCATTATTGTCCGACTAAACTATAGGAAAAGAGGGTACTCCTAAAAGTTTCCCCTCCATGTTGTAAATTTGTATTGCAAAATAAAACATACAACATGAGCAAAATACATCAAATAATTTTATCGGACAGCCGATTTTATCACAAATTATTTCACACATACCCAAAAGCTTCGTAAATGAAGCGGTCAAGAAACACAACGCCAATTATTATTACAAAAAGATACCCGTACGAGTTCATTTAATAAGTTTGTTATATGGCGTATTGAGTTTTTGCAATGGTTTACGAGAGATATGCGAGGGCATGCTGGCTTGTCAGGGAAAGATATCGCATTTAGGATTGAATAAGGCGCCCGCCAAGAGTACTTTATCAGATGCAAACAGCAAAAGAAGCTATCTGGTGTTTGAAACAATATACTTTTCATTAGTCAGGCATTACATCAGTTTTATCTCGGACAGCCGGTTAAAAGGGTTAAGTATAAGGAATTTGAAAATAATAGACAGTACAACCATTCAACTCTTTAGTGAAATACTTCGAGGTGTTGGACGTAATCCAAAAGAAGGTTCACGCAAGAAAGGAGGCATTAAAGTACACTCATTGATGGATACGTTTAGCGGTATCACAGAGTTTTTACGTATTACAGCTACAAAAGAGCATGATAAAGGATTTTTACATCATATAGAAATTAAATCAATTATCAAATGTGTCTCATTCATTATATAAAGCAATAATTTTGAACACCTGAAATATCCATGCAATAGAAAAAGTTTATGCAATTCTTGGATAATTAAATCGGCAGCGCAACTAACAAATATCCGATGCATGGATATTCGCGAGCAGATGGTGGTTGCGGGATGTGCGAGTGAGCAACAAAACCCTCAAGATTATTAGAAGAAATTTGTCAAAAATTAAAAATCCTAAATAAATATAAACATATAGAATTTGAATTAATTTTGCTGCATAAACTGTATTTACAATTAGAAAATGGAAAAGTTTAACACGATAGAAGAAGCTATAGAAGATATACGCAACGGGAAAGTTATTATCGTAGTGGATGATGAAGACCGCGAAAACGAAGGTGATTTTATCTGTGCTGCTGAGTTAGCCACTCCGGAAATTATCAATTTCATGGCAAAGCACGGCCGTGGGCTGATCTGCGCTCCCATACCGGAAGAACGTTGCGAAGAACTGGAATTGGAACTGATGGTTGGAAAAAACACCTCCCTGCACGAAACACAATTTACCGTATCTGTTGATTTGCTGGGGGATGGCTGCACCACGGGTATTTCTGTCAGCGACCGTGCAAAAACCATTAAAGCACTTGTCAACCCTGCAACAAAACCGGAAGACTTAGGAAGGCCGGGGCATATTTTTCCGCTTAAAGCAAAAAGCAAAGGAGTGTTAAGAAGAGCCGGACATACTGAGGCTGGTGTTGATTTAAGCCTGATGGCAGGCCTAAAGCCCGGAGGCGTTCTGGTCGAAATTATGAACGACGATGGCACCATGGCGCGGCTGCCCGAACTTTTAAAAATTGCCGAAAAATTTAATCTTAAACTGATTTCTATAAAAGACCTGATAGCTTACCGCCTACAGAAGGAAAGCCTTATAACACGAGGCGTGAAAGTAAAACTGCCAACGCGATATGGCGAATTTGAACTTACCGTTTACAAACAGAATTCAAACGGGCTGGAACACATGGCACTGACCAAAGGCAAATGGACGAATGAAGACTCCGTATTAGTAAGGGTACATTCATCCTGTATTACCGGTGATGTATTTGCCTCGCTTCGATGCGATTGCGGCCAGCAGTTGTTCAAAGCCATGGAGATGATTGAAAAAACCGGTCAAGGCATTATTGTTTACATGAATCAGGAAGGCAGAGGCATCGGGTTGTTTAATAAAATTAAAGCTTACAAATTACAGGAACAAGGCCGCGACACCGTGGATGCAAACCTTGAACTGGGCTTTAATGCTGATGAAAGAGATTATGGCGTGGGAGCGCAGATACTTAGAGACCTTGGTGTAAGCAAAATTCGGCTCATCACAAATAATCCGGTGAAACGTGCAGGCCTTGAAGGGTATGGTTTACAGATTGTAGAAATTGTTCATGATGAAATTGCCCCCAACAAACATAACAAGCAGTATCTTCAAACCAAACGCGATAAAATGGGACATTTTTTGGAACTTGTTAATGATAAAAAGGGAAATCCGTTAAATAGATAAGTATTTGGTTATCAACATTTTGTGCTGATAAGTTATAATGAAAAACCCCCGAAATATGCAAGAACTGCATTACTTTCGGGGTAATTTACTTTTATAACTATGACAAAACTAATAGAATTACCGAAGAAAATACAAAATCGACAAATAGAGTT
>JAQUPB010000254.1 GCA_029004185.1 Bacteroidales bacterium
TAAAGGCACAAACTACAAAATTCCGAAACTTTAAACTTTAGACTTTAAACATTAAATTATTTTATCAAATCGGCGAATGTCGTATGTTCGAGTTTGAGCAGCATGAAGTCCCTGATTTCAATAAGGATTTTTATAAGTTTTTTACTTTTTTCTATCGGGGTGTTTTCATAAAAATGCTTGCTTACCGATTTTACTGGAGCTATAGGACCATCCATTAATCTTATGATTTCGGCAAGCGTTATTTCATTGGGTTTTTTGGAGAGCTTGTATCCTCCCGATGAACCCTTCTTACTTCTTACGTACCCTGCATTTTTTAAAGATAAAAGTATTTGCTCAAGAAACTTCTGGGGGATTTCTTTTCTCTTAACTATTTCAGAAATCTTAACACATTCCTTATCATAATTTTCTGATAAATCTATCAGAGAAAGACACGCATATTCGCTTTTTTTGGATAATCTCATAAATTTTAATAAAAAGCAAAATTATAATTTTTTTTCTGAATGAAACAAAATTAACTCAATTATACAATAATTACAGCAAAATGTTGTTTTATGTAAAAATGCTTTTCTTTGCATATATGATAAAAATAAAATTCCGGTTTTTAACATTTTATATTTTATTGATTTTATTAATTTCCTTGGATTCCTATTCTCAGATAGGAGGCAACAGCATTTATAAATTTTTGTCATTGCCTAATTCAGCGAGGATGTCTGCTGTTGGCGGATATATTGTTGCTGCGAAAGATGATGATGTTACCCTTACTTTTCAAAATCCGTCACTACTCAATTCTTCCATGGACAATCGTCTCGGATTTACTTTTCTTGATTATTTTACTGACATAGGTTGTGGATACGCTGCGTATTCCAAGTCATACAAAAAAGTCGGAAGTTTTTGTGCCGGCATACAATATGTCAATTACGGCAATTTCAAAAGAGCAGATGCCACTTCGCAAATTCTGGGAGATTTCACTGCAGCCGATTACTGTCTGAATATTGGATATAGCAGGCAACTGGACTCATTATTTACTATCGGTATTGATGTAAAAAATATTTATTCCGTTTATGATATTTATAAATCGTATGGACTGGCGGCAGATATTGCATTTCTGTATTTCAAACAAAAATCTCAGTTTGCAGCATCTGTAGTTGTGAAAAACATAGGCAAACAAATAACGGAATATGTGGACGGAAATAAAGAACCTTTGCCTTATGAGATTCAGGCAGGAATTTCACAACGATTAAAACATTTACCTTTTCGCTTTTTTATAAATCTCACTCATCTTGAAAAATTCGACCTCACCTACGTTGTGCCTGATAGCTATACCGATGCAAATATTCTTTCAAATGATACTGCAAAAGAAACAAAGTGGCATAAATACGGAGTATTCGGCGACAAGTGTTTGCGTCATGTTGTTATTGGCGGAGAATTAATGCCTGTAAAAAACTTCTTTCTGCGATTCGGTTATAACTACCAGCGCAGGCAGGAATTAAAATTCGACACAAGAATGGGAATGGCAGGATTTTCTTTCGGAGTGGGTTTAAGGGTTTACAGGTTTCACATAAGCTACTCCAGAGCAGTGTATGATATTGCCGGAAAAACAAATCACTTCACAATAACAACAAACCTTAACGAATTCCTTTCTGCCGGAAAGAAATAAGCAACTGATGAGTGATAATATTTAAAGGTTTGTGGTTTGTCGTTTGTCGTTTGTAGTTACGCTTTTTACTAATGACTAATGACTTTTTTACTTCAGATACACATTGCTCAGGTTAAAATTTTCGGGATATCTAGCGGTTTTATCTTTATAAAAATTTTCAATATAAACCATATCCTTTTCATAATTGCCGGTTGGATGAAATACTTCGGTAAGACCGGTTTCTTTTTTTAAATAATCAATATATCCGAGTACCAAAGGAACGTTGGCTTTAACAGCCATGTAATAAAATCCGCGTTTCCAGTTTTTCTGCAATTTCCTGGTGCCTTCGGGAGTTATCAGCACTATTAAATTTTCATTGTTCTCAAACATTTTAATGGTTTCGTTCATCACATTAACCCCTTTGCTTCTGTCAATGGGAATTGCTCCCAGTGCTTTCAGAATATATCCTACCGGAAAAAAGAAAAATTCTTTTTTTATTAAAGTGTTTACTTTTATTCCCAATACAAATAAGCTGATTCTCCCATAAAAAAAATCCCAGTTTGAAGTGTGCGGAACAGACAGCATGACATATCTCTTAAGTTCGGGCGGAAGAGTATTAACTGTTTTCCACCCCGAGATGAGCAATATTAATTTGGCAATGTATTTCATTTGAAATAATTCATTCTTTTATGAAACAAATTTAAAAAAATAATGAACATCGAATAACGAATTCCGAATCATGAAGTTTTTTTTACTTCGACATTCATTATTCAGTGTTCGATATTAAAATAAAAAAGAGGACTAATATCCTCTTTATTTTGTGGGAGCACATGGATTCGAACCAAGGACCCTCCCGATTATAAATCGGGATGCTCTGAACCAGGTGATTTAAAAATAAGTTCTTCGATTTTAATTCTACTCTTCCATCGTTTTATTTGAGTTTCTCTTTTTATGGCTTCTTGTTTGGTTTGAAAAGTTTCGGAATACTTTAAAACCCAATCATATTTCTTTCCTGTAAAACCCTTATGGTTTGAATTATGTTTTCTGATTCTTTGTTCTATGTTTTCAGTATAGCCAACGTAATACTTGTCAAGAACTGCGGAATATATGATATATAAAGTAAACATGATTTATCGAAATAAAAAAGAGGATTGCTATCCTCTTTATTTTGTGGGAGCACATGGATTCGAACCAAGGACCCTCCCGATTATAAATCGGGATGCTCTGAACCAGGTGATTTAAAAATAAGTTCTTCGATTTTAATTCTACTCTTCCATCGTTT
>JAQUPB010000255.1 GCA_029004185.1 Bacteroidales bacterium
AAAATTGAAAAAGAATGAGAAGTGGATACAAGAGCAGTATTAGGTAAAGGATGAACAACATTTCCCGGAGGAGAAGTTATATTCTGGTCGGCATAAATGTTTGAAGGCGTAATATTATTGTATGGCGAAAACGGGTTAATGTTTTCGGTATGAGCATCGCAGGCGAGCTTGAAATATAAGTCCGTTTGATTAATTGAATCGTATGATTTTGAAGGGTCGAGGTCGCAGTCAACCTGGCTCATCATAAATTGTCCTCCTGTATCATCATAACCTACAGGCTGAATGTAACGCAGTAAAGTTGTTTTGTTATAAACACCTATGCCTGCAGGCGAAATATAATAATGAACATCGCACTGGAATAAAGGATTTCCCTGCGGACCAACAATCATTACAGAATGCATGTCAAGTAATTTCGGACATATTTGAGTTATGGAAAATGATTGCTGTGCAAAAGGGTTTCCGGCAACGCCCTCCCACATGTTAGTTCGTGTATCCATATATGCAAAACCTGTCCAGAATCCTTCCCATATGGGCTTGTTTCCGCCGCCGTCAATCCATCCATATGGATAATCGGTGCTGTGTCCTTTTACCGGTCCCCCGACATTTGTCCCTGGTGTGCCGCTGCTGAAACCCCCGAGAACATTTTTCCCTTTATACATGAATGTTGTAAAAGTATTGCCCGAATTATTGTATATTGCAAGCAACGCACCATCGTTATAAACATAGTGTTTGTTTTCGCCTGCATTATATGTATATGTTAATTGCGAAAAAACAAATAATGGTATAAAAGTTGCAAATAAAGCAGCAAATAATTTCATATGACAATATTTTATAATACAAATATAATGATTTGTTATTTTTGTAGATTAATTTTTATATAAAAACACAGATGAAGAATTTTTTTGTAAAATCACAGGGAATCGGGAACGCATATATTGTGCTGAATTCAGATGATGTTGACTTTAAATTAACCTCTGAAAGAATAATAAAAATATGCAGTTTGCAATATGGAATAGGTTCGGATGGCATTCTTCTGAAAGTTCCGTCAGTAAAGGCGGATTTTGGACTGCAAATTTTCAATCCCGATGGTTCCGAAGCCGAAAAAAGCGGCAACGGACTGAGGATTTTTTCAAAATATCTTCATGATTATAAGTTTTCTTCGAAAAAAGAATTTACAATTGAAACAAAAGGCGGAATAATCAAAGCATGGATAACCGCAGAGAACAAAGGAAAAGCTTCGCAGGTGAAAGTAGAACTTGGAAAAGCAGTTTTTGAAGCATCACAAATTCCTGTTAATTTTTCTAAAAAAGAATGCTTCGGGGAAAATCTTGAAGCGGGCGATAAAAATTATGTTGTACATTGCGTATCTGTCGGAAATCCTCATTGTGTTGTTATAAAAGATACTCTTGATGAAAATGAAATAAAAAAATACGGCACACTTATTGAAAATCATCCGATGTTTCCCAATCGCATTAATGTTCAGTTTGCAAAAGTGATATCAGAAAATAAAATACAGGTTCTAATATGGGAAAGGGGAGCGGGTTACACTTTGTCATCGGGAACATCTTCATGTGCGGTTGCTGCCGTTGCGGTGAAAAAAAATCTTACAGGACGAAAGCTTACTCTTGAAATGCAGGGCGGTAATCTCGAAATTGAAATTGATGAATCATGGAACATAATGATGGAAGGCGAAGTAAAGGAAATTGCTACGGGTGTTCTGAGCAATGAATTAATTTCTTTATAAAATAAAACCAAAATAATTAAATTTGCAATTCTTTTAAAAGAAAGCGATGACAGAGAAAAAAATACCATTTACAAAAGAACAGTTAGAAAAAATTATTGAAAAATTTCCTACTCCTTTTCATATATATGATGAAAAAGCTTTGAGGCAGAGGGCGAGAAAACTTAATGATACTTTTTCGTGGAATGCAGGGTTCAGGGAATATTTTGCAATAAAGGCAACGCCAAATCCTTATCTGATGAAAATATTGAAAGCAGAAGGGTTCGGGATTGACTGCAGTACGTTGGCGGAACTTGAACTTGCCGGAAGAACAGGAATGAAAGGGGAGGAGATAATGCTCACCTCAAACGATACTCCCGCCGAAGAATTTATTAAAGCAAAAGAACTTGGTGCAATAATTAACCTGGATGATATTATGCATATTCCTTTTCTTGAAAAAAATGCAGGAATTCCTGATTTGATTTGCTTCAGGTATAATCCCGGTTCTTTAAAAGATGGAAATTCAATAATAGGACAGCCCGAGGAAGCAAAATACGGACTTACCCGCGAACAGCTGTTCGGTGCCTACCGCATGATGCGCGACAAAGGAGTAAAACGTTTCGGCATTCATACCATGATAGTATCGAATGAACTCGATGCTGAATATTTTATTGATACGGCAAGAATTTTGTTCGGAGTCATTGTTGATATTTCTAAAAAACTGAAAATACGTTTTGAGTTTGCAAATTTAGGCGGGGGAGTGGGGATTCCTTATAAACCCGAAGAAACAGAAGTCGACATGACAATTGTAAGCAAAGGAATTCAGAGTTATTATAAGGAATTGATTTCTGCAAACGGACTTGAACCGATGAAAGTTTTTCTTGAACTAGGAAGGGCAGTTACGGGTCCATGCGGATATCTGGTTTCAAAAGTACTGCATATAAAAGACACATATAAAAAATATGCAGGACTTGATGCATGCATGGCAAATCTCATGAGACCTGCTATTTACGGTTCATACCACCACATTACGGTTTTGGGAAAAGAAAATTTCCGGCATGATACTCTTTATGATGCTACGGGTTCCCTGTGCGAAAACAATGATAAATTTGCCATTAACCGCCTTCTGCCTGAATTAGAGCGTGGTGATATTGTTGTCTTT
>JAQUPB010000256.1 GCA_029004185.1 Bacteroidales bacterium
TCACAGTTCATGGAGATTTTTTAATCAGTGGCATTGCCAATATTTATAGTTATTGCGATTTTGTTGTGGAAGGAAATATGAGCATTACTTCACAGTCAACATTGTATTACTATGGTCGCCTATATATTATGAAAACTTTGTCTTCAAGCGGAATTGCAACAATAAATGTCGAAGGAGTGCTTATGGTTGACAGCACCGTTACACTTACCAATCAAAGTTCGATTATGCTGACAAACGGTTCTTATATGAGTTGTAAGGATATTAATTTAGCATCTGTTGGTTTTGTAAGATCAAGTGGTGGTGCTTTCAGTCAGATTGTAATTAACGGAATTCCCACAGCAGATTTGAGCAGCGGATACAACGGAAACAGTCTTGATATATGCTGGAACGGAGGACAGATTCCGCCCGGGTTAAAACAGGGAGCGCTTACATATTGTATTAATAATGTGCCTCCGATTCCACCAAATAATAAATGTTCACCGTTTATTTGCCCGTCAATATCAACAACAGGAAATACAATATGCGAAGGCTCCTCAGCAACAATCACAGTAAGCGGAGCAAATACTTATACCTGGAGCAACGGTCAAACCAATGATACAATAGTTGTTAATCCTACAATTACTACCACCTATTCAGTTACAAGCGAAGGATTGAAAAGCTGCAAACATGTAGCAATAGCGGTGGTGGTTGTTAATCCGCAACCAAATCTCATGGCAGCAGGAAATACAATATGCACGGGAAATTCAACTATTGTTTCTGCAAGCGGAGCAAACGCTTATTCATGGAATACAGGGCAAACTTCAAGTTCGTTTTCTGTGGCACCAACCATAACAACAACTTATACCGTTACCGGAACGACCAATCCTTCGGGATGTACGAATACTGCTACGGCAGTCGTCAGCGTGAATAACCTGCCCAACGTAACCGCAAACGGAAACACAATTTGCACGGGAGCAATCACAACCATTAATGCAAGCGGTGCAAATAATTACTCGTGGAGCAATACAATGACAGGAAGTATTATAACTGTTAATCCCACTCAAACCACAACTTACACTGTTACCGGCACTGACGGCAACAGTTGTACCAACACTGCAACAGCAACTATAAATGTTAATCCCTTGCCAAATGTAACTGCAAACGGCGCCACAATTTGCATCGGCGCTATTACAAATATTAATGCAAGTGGCGCTAACACATACACGTGGAGTAATTCAGATACGGGAAGTGTTATATCAGTAAATCCAACTTCAACCACAACTTACACTGTTACCGGTACCGATGGAAACACCTGCACCAACACTGCGCTGGCGGTAGTTAATGTTAATCCATTACCAATTGTAACTGCAAGCGGAGATACTATTTGCATCGGTGCAATAACAACTATTAATGCAAGCGGTGCTTTCACTTATTCATGGAGCAACTCAGATACCGGAAGCACAATAACCATTAATCCGACATCAACGACCACTTATATCGTAACAGGCACAGATAACAACACATGTACGAATACTGCAACAGCAGCAGTAAATGTAAATCCATTACCGGTTGTTACCGCAAATGGAAATACAATTTGCATAGGAGCAATTGCAAATATCAATGCAAGCGGTGCCAACACTTATACATGGAGCAACTCTGACACGGGAAGCGCTATAACCGTTAATCCGACTGAAACCACAACTTATACAGTCACCGGAACAGATTTAAACGGATGCACAAATACCGCACTGGCGGTTGTAAATGTAAACCTCAAACCTAATGTTACCGCATCGGGAGGAACAATATGTTACGGAGGAAATATTGTAATAACAGCAGGCGGATCTGTAAATTATTCCTGGAGTGACGGTCAAACCGGAAATCCAATAACAGTTAATCCGACATCAACGACTACCTATACAGTAACCGGAACCGACGGAAACATATGTACTAACACAGCAACATCCATTGTAACAGTGAATCCAAAACCAAATGTTGCGGCAACAGGCAACACTATTTGTTACGGAATATTTTCAAATATTACTGCTTCCGGCGCTAATACTTACACCTGGAGCAATTCGATGATGGGAAGTTCAATAACTGTCAGTCCTACTTCTACATTAATATATACTGTTACAGGAACTGATTTAAACGGATGCACAAACACTGCGACAGCGACAATGACTGTAAATCCGAATCCCATAATAGCTGAAACTCCGGCTGATGAATATTGCGAGCAAAGCGACGGTTCAATAAAACTTAACATCTCGAGCGGTACACCCGGATTCACTTATAGCTGGAGCAACGGCTCAACAACAAAAGATCTCGACAGCATTCCTGCCGGAACTTATACTATAACCGTTACCGACAACGTAGGGTGCATAAAAGTAAAAACAATTGTAATAAATAACATAAACATTTATCCGAATGGAAATCCATCAGTAGATACAGTAAAACATTTAATTACTCATTTATTTATTTTTACCTGGAACGGAACTCCCGGAAAACTTTATCGCTGGGATTTCGGTGATGGCACTACAAGCAGTCTGGTAAATCCCGTTCATGTTTATGATAAAATCGGAAAATATACGATAACATTAATTGTTACTTCAATTGAAGGATGCGAAAAAGAATACATATTGTATGTAGAAATAATTAATCCTTCAAACATTGAAGTATTTAATATTGTTACTCCAAACTTTGACGGTTTTAATGAAGTGTTCAAAGTAAAATACACGGGAACATTTAAAAAGTTCAGCATGATTATATTAAACAGATGGGGTACAAAATTATTTGAAACCGAAGACATAGACAGCGGCTGGGACCCCCGAAACCGCCCTGATGGTGTTTATTATTATATCATAAAGGCTGAAGCAAACGATGATAAAACCTA
>JAQUPB010000257.1 GCA_029004185.1 Bacteroidales bacterium
TTTATTGCCGCAAACTGCCATTCTTCTTTTGTAGGAAGGCGAAATACGATTTTCTTGGGTAATATTTTTTTGTTTTTAATTCTATCATATACCTTCATCACAGTGTCGGTTCTCCATTTGCAATATACAAGAGCTTGTTCATAGGTAACACCAACTACAGGATAGTTGGCATAATTATAATCATTGTAATATAAGCTGACAAGCGCCTGATTTTTATTTAAAGTATCGAGCCAGATTGAAGTATCGGGCAATGCATGCTGATATTGCTGTGAATTTTTACCGTATTTTTTGGCAATACATTCAACATAATACCGCCATTCAACGTTTGTAACCTCGGTTTCATCAAAATACAGGTTATTGTTAACCCATACTGTTTCTAGTGGACCTTTGATTTTTTTTCTTGGCAAATCGTAGTATTCCCTGTTGCAACCGAGAAATAGTCCAACAAAGATTATTACTATTGCTGATAATTTAAATTTCATAATGACTGAACTTTTTTATTAAGAGTTTAATTTATACGAAATAAAGTGGCTAAAGTTATATATTTTGAAATAAATAGATACAAAAATATTAAAAAATTATTTTATACTGCGGAATAATTAATCGTCCGATTTGGTAATTATAAGTTTTTTGACCTGTTTTCTTATCAAAACTTTCATTTAAAATGTTTTTGATATCAAATAAGTTTGAAAAATCTATTGCCCATTCCTGTGTCGCTCTTTTTCCATTACGTTTGAAAGTAATTTTCAGATCAACACGGAAATAATCTTTATATTTTAATGAAAACGCCCTTTTTCCGTCATATTTTTCATAATAATATTTATTCAATGTATCATAATACGTTGTTGACGGAGTATAACGCTGCCCTCCGATATAGTTTGTTTTAAGGTCAACCGCGAAAGTATTCACCGATTTATTTTCTTTTTTACCTTTATTTTTTAAAACAATTTCCTTTCCGAAAAGCAGGTTAAATGCATAATTTCCCGCAAAAGCAGTGTTATGTTCAATATCATCGCTGCCCTTATATTTCGATTCGTAAAGTGATGATGTGAAAAGAAAATAAAGTCCTTTGTTTAAAAATCTTTCCAATGTAAGTTCAAGACCATAATTTATTCCTGTTCCGTTACTTTTTAAAGTATCGGGAGTCCATACGCCGAAATTAGCTCCCTGATTAAGTATTGAAAAATCATTAAAATTATTCCCGTCAACCGAAACATCGGAAATAAGCTGGTAATATGTTTCGGTTTTAAGTCGCATGTTTTCCGATATTGACCAGTCGTAGCCAAGAACAAAATGCTGGCTCTGGAGTAGTTTCATATTTTCATTATTTCTTTTATAAGTTCCGTCGGGCAATCTTACCTGATTAAAATAAACGGTTACAGGCAGTATCTGGCTGTGCAAACCATATGCAAGACTAATGGTTTGTTTCGGAGCAAAAGCCCATTTTATTCCCATTCTTGGTTCCAGAGAATTCGTTTTATTAAAAACAAAATACAAATAATGTATACCAGGGTTGAATGTTAAGTTATCGGTAATTTTATATTGCCACTCCAGATAATTTTGTATGAGATAAGTTGAGCCGTTATAATCAGTCAATGTCAGGAATTTATTATCGCTTTGCGAAAATGCGCTGTCAATCAGATTAAAATTCATCCTGCTGACGATAGCACCTATTCTAACACTATGATGGTTTGATATTTTTTTATTAATAAATAAAGAACCGAAAAGTTTATATTCATTGAAATTATTGCGGTAATATGGAGTTTTCGTTTTGCCAACAATCACAAGCGAATCCATAGATGTTGTAAAATTATGATATGTTGCCGCAATTATTAGTTTCGAATATGTTGTTTTATTAAAAAACAATGTATGCGAAATACCGGTAACGCCCACGGCTGAGGCATTGCTAAGATCAAATCCTTCCCATCCTATGAGGTTTGATGTTTTTTTTGCAGTATCTTTTTTACTGTCAAATATATCTATATGGCTTTTGCCGCCAAGTCCGAACAATGTAAAACTTCCCAATTTTGTTTTCGGAAGATTTATTTTAAACGATAAATCCTGATAATAAGGAATACCGGCAGTGCCGAAATCCATTCCCAGCTTATCAAAGAGAACGAGTGTTGAATAACGGTAGTTGATTAAAAATGATGCGCCGTTCTTTTTAGAAATCGGACCTTCTGCGCCAAATTCACAACCATTAAAACCTATTTGTCCGAGAAATTCATATTTTTCGTTGTTGCCGTTTCTCATTTTCAAATCGAACACACCCGAAACGGCATTGCCATATTCAGAAGGAAAAGCTCCGGTCATGAAATCGGAATTTGCAAGAAGGTTATTGTTGAGCATGCTCACAGGACCTCCTGTTGTGCCAAAAGCGGCAAAATGATTCGGATTTGGAATGTCGGTTCCTTCAAATCTCCATAACAATCCGGAAGGTGAATTTCCGCGGATTATAATATCATTTCTTGCATCCGAACCGGCACTCACACCGGCATAATTAGCAGCCATTTTTGAAACATCATTCCATGAACCAGCATATCGTCCGGTTTCTTCCACCGTAAACATCCGCGAACTCACAGTTGCCATTTTGTTATTCGATTCCGTTTTATCTTTATTTGCAGATATTACAACCTCTTTGCTTGTTATAACTTTTGCTTCAAGTTCAATATTTAAAACCAGTTCTTTGCCCGAGTTAACACTTATGTTTGATAAAATAACGTCATTATATCCCAAGTATGATATTTTCAAATTAACTCTGCCGACAGGAATTTTTTCCAAACGGAATTTTCCGTCAATATCTGTTATAGCTCCGATTAGTGGATTAGTTCCGGGAATAATGATGTTTGCTCCGAATAAT
>JAQUPB010000258.1 GCA_029004185.1 Bacteroidales bacterium
AAAGCACAATAAGCGAAGTCAAAACGCTTTTTGATGGTTTGATTAATGAGGTTCGTCAGATTTCAAATGATTTAATGCCGCCGTTACTAAAGGATTTTGAACTTGAAGTAGTATTAAAAAACCTCTCTGAAAATATTTCAAAAGCGTCAAGGATAAACATATCATTCGAATCTAATGGGAACTTTTCATTGCTTGATAATAAAGTAAAAATTTATTTGTACAGAATATCGCAGGAAGCATTAAGCAATATAGTAAAATATTCGCAGGCAGAATCCGCAAGTGTTTATCTGCTCGAAAGTAACGAATTTATTCAACTGATTATTGAAGATAACGGAAAAGGTTTTAAATTTGACAAAAATTTTAAAAGCCGCGGGAACGGAATTTTTAATATGCGCGAAAGAACAAATTTACTTAAAGGGAAGTTTAATTTAACTTCTTCAATAAATAAAGGAACAATATTAACAATAAAAATACCCCTAATATCTAACCAGGCATGGAAACAATAAGAGTTTTTTTAATCGACGACCATCAGATAATTCTTGATGGGATAAAAGCTTTGCTTACAGACGTGAAAAATATTGAGGTGGTCGGTGAAGCATCGAAAAGTAATGAAGCAATTGAAAAAATTAAAACGACAAAACCCGATGTTGTGATTACCGATATTTCAATGCCGGATATTTCCGGTATCGAACTTACGAGGATAATAACAAATGAAATTCCAGGTTCAAAAGTTTTAATTCTTTCGATGTACACTAATGATGAATTTATTTTTAATGCAATAAAAGCAGGAGCTAAAGGATACCTTCATAAGAATACAACAAGAAAAGAAATACTTGAAGCAATTTATACAATTAATAACGGGAAAGAATATTTCAATGAATACATTTCGGAAATAATGCTGAAAGGATATGTGAAAAAAGCACAGGAAGAAGAAAAATCGCACGATAAAAAAGAAGTTGTGTTAACAAACAGAGAAATAGAAATCTTAAAACACGTTGCTGAAGGCAACAGCAATCAGGAAATAGCCGATAAGTTTCAGATAAGCATAAGAACAGTTGAGTCGCACAAAAATCACATAATGCAAAAACTCGAACTTAAAACAACTGTTGAAATGGTGAAATATGCCATAAAAAATAAGATTGTTGAAATCTGAAAACTTTCTAAAACAAGTTAATTGTTAATAGTGTTGCTCTTTGTGTATTTGCGATTTACGATTAACGGATAACGATTAACAAAAACAAATTCCCATGTCAAAAAAATATTTATGGATACTTGATAATGGACATGGCAAAGCCACTGCCGGAAAACGTTCCCCCAAACTCGATGACGGAAGACAATTATTTGAATATGAATTCAACAGGGACATTGTAAAACGGATTAGTGAAAAATGCAAAGAAGCGGGTATTTATTATCATATTCTTGTTCCCGAAGTCGACACAGATGTTTCTTTAACTGTGAGAGTAAAACGTGCTAATGCACTTGTTGGCAACATGCCTAAAATATTTGTTTCTGTTCACAGTAACGCACAGGGAAACGGCAATATATGGGGTACGGCAAACGGAATAGAGACATATTGTTATACTTTAGGCTCGAAGGGAAACATTATTGCTGATATATTTCAAAAAAATCTTATTGGAACATTAGGTTGGAAAAACCGCGGCGTTAAAACTTCTGCATTTTATGTTTTAAAATATACTTCAATGCCTGCAATACTCAGCGAAACCGGTTTTTATACAAACAATAACGAATGTTTGAAACTGCTTGATGGGCAGTGGCGTGATAAAATTGCCCTGGCACACTTTGATGCAATAGTTGAAACGGAAAATTTGTAAAATGAAAAAACAAATTCTAATCGTAGTACTTTTTATTTTATTCGGGGCTTTTTGTTATTCCCAGAATAATGCGGATGAAACAAAAGCAACATTGGTAGGTCATACGAGGGGCGAACTTTCCTTGAAAGAAATTCTTGCCCAGGAAAAACTAGGAACAACAACAGGACAGAAGATCATAAGTTTCTCCCTTTGCTTTATTTACCTTGACACACTGCGGATGTTTGAAAGCAATTCGGATGTCATTACAAAAAAAATGAAAAACAAACTTGCAATTGTACCACCCGAAACAAAACTGTATTTTGATGATTTGATTATTAAAAATACCGACGGCACTCCCAAAAAACTACCACTTCTCGTTATTAAGGTTAAATAGAGTTTCCGGTTTAGAGCTTTCAGTTTTTAAGTTCAAACAAGAAACTATAGACTGAAAGCCGAGAATTTAATAAAAAACACACATAAATACTTACAAAATACACACAAATAGTATTGTTTGATTGATTTAAAATTTGTATCTTTGCACTTTTAAAATCTGTAGTAAAATGAAAGGAAAAAAAATTCTGATTACGGGGGGCGCCGGATTTATCGGCAGTCATCTTGTAAAATACCTCGTGGAAAAAGGAAATGAAATCATTGTTGCCGATATTTTACTGAGAGGCAACAAAATCGATAAGAATATTTTCAAGGAAATAAATTTTTACAATGCCGACGTAAAAGATCCGGATATGATGATTGATCTTAGCAGAGGCTGTGATTTGATTTTTCATTTTGCTGCAATTCTCGGGGTTGATGTTGTCGCCGATAATCCGGTTGAAACAATGGAAACTGAAGTTATAGGGACACAAAATGTAATCAATGCTGCATTAAAAAATAATGTTCGTAAAATTATTTATGCTTCAACAAGTGGCGTTTACGGGCGTTCAGCTATAGAAAGAAGTGTTACCGAGGATCTCCAGGTTGACCCGCGTACAAGTTATGCCATTGCCAAAAGATACAA
>JAQUPB010000259.1 GCA_029004185.1 Bacteroidales bacterium
CCGGAAATTTTGTTAAACAAATTCCCGATGGAAGCAATGTGTTCGTTTCGCTTCCTGCTTATAAAGAATTAAAAAACCTTTTAACTGAATTTTATAAAACCAATAATGCCGTTACAATTACCTCTTCATCTTCTCAGGCAGATTATATTTTAAGCGGAAGATATAACAACAGTGCAATTGAATATGCATTTGTTTCTTCAGCAGATCCTGGAAAAAAGAATGAAGCCGTTATGCCCGAACGTACCGATTTTATTAAGTTCACCAACGTTCCCGAACAAATGAAAAAGTCTGCCGATACGTTAACGGGATATTCCGTTCGCATTGCTAAAATCAAGGCATGGCTCACACTCGAATCACCTCCCGACGACGGCTCTTTCCCTTATTATCTTGCTTTGCGCAATTCAAGTACAGGCAAAATAGTTTCAGCAGGCGAAATAAAAGAAGGAGAAATATACGGAATAGTTCTTATTAAAGATGCAGTGAATGCAAAACAATGGGATGGCTCAAAACGTTTTGTTTATGTTTCCGCAATCGACAGTAAAGGCAAATCCGCATTGATGTTTCCGTTATCAAATGTAGAAAACCGATTCCCGATGACTGATGAATTGCCCGATACAATTTTTCTCGGGAAAAAACAATTGTTCCGGGTTAGCCCTCCATTCGGATTTGACCACTACATATTGCTTGCTCTCGACGAGCAATTGCCCAATCCCGATGTATTCAATGCGGAAGGAGTGCAATCACGGGGCAGTTCTTCTTCTTTATTTAACTATCTTGTAAACAACGGCGTTAAAACAAGAGGCTCAGAAATGTTCACTACTCCGTCATCGTGGAAAAAACAGGTGATTACGATTAAGAGCAAAGGAAAATAAAAAAATAATATCGAATAACGAACACCGAATAATGAACCGCAGAAGTTTTAATACTTCATAATTCAGTGTTCGTTATTCGATATTCGTTATTAAACTTTTCAAATTATAAATACTTGTAAATACTTTCCTACTTCCAATTTCCCACAAGCAAAAACGGCGCCCAGTAATAAGGGTGGCTGAATTTTTTATCGGCAAGAAGTGATTTCTGTGCTGCCTGCAATGCTTCGAGCTTGTTCATGGTTTTCATATTCTCGTAAAATTTCTTCATGAGCAAACCCGTGGCTTTGTCGTCAACACTCCATAGAGTGGCAATTACTGTAGGAACTCCGATTTCAAGAAATGCCGAGGCAGTTGTAATTGGCCATCCCTGGCTTGTTTCGAATGTAACAGCAGTTTCGCAAGCCGAAAGAGTTACCATCTCACATTTATCAAGATTGCTTATTCCGTATATGTCATCAATTTTAAATTTGCCGTCGTCGCCTGTAGTGGCATCTTTGGCAAGAACGAGATACGATTTTTCGAAATTGTTGTAATCGAGAATACCGTGAGTGGCAAAATGAAGAATGTTATAACCTCCCTGATTTGCAAGCACTGCCTTTTTCGTAGCATCTCCCTGAAGAAGAATTTTAGAATCGGTGAAAATAGCTTTGAGTCCATTTACTTCTTCTTCGGCAAAAGGTAATGTTTTGTCGGCATTTCCTATTGCAAGAAGTCTCGGCGAGTTATCCTGCTGAAAAAGATTATCAAATAAATAACTCAGCTTGTTGCTATAAAAAACAGAGTAATCATTGATGAGGTAATTAAATCCCTTATCAGTTTTTTGTCCCAGAACCTGAAAAGGAATATAATACAAAGCACCGTTTGGAATAATAGCAAGTTTTGTTTTTCCTTTAATGACATCTTCAACAGGACGTATTAAAATATTGTATAAATCAGCCGAGTTATTTTTAAAGCTTTCCATTTTAGTTGAGTCGTCGGTTTTTGATGTATCGAGCATTTGCACTCCGCGAACGGTGGTCTGAAATGAAGGAGTTTTTAAAGCCGTATAAAAATCAGTGATCTGCTTTTCAAGAGTTGGCTTATTGACTTTTATTACTTTGGCAATTACCGAATCTTTTGTGCCTGCAAAAATGTAAAGATTGTTGTCGGAAAAAAGATAAAGCAAAACAGCCATATCTTCAGGAATGTTCTTTTTCTGCGCCCTGAAACTTATCGGGTTTTCACTTTTGCTGAAATAGTTTTTAAGCGATGGTTCCTCGGTTACAACCTGATTTACGAATGAAATATATTCCGTCTGATGAACGGTTTTTATTTCCTCGAGTTTTTTAATCAGCTGTTCGTTTTGCTCCGTTTGCGGTTTCGATTTTTCTTTTTCTATTTGTTCATTCGCAAGGTCAACTTTGCTTTTAAGTTCTTTTTCTTTGCTTAATGCTTCATTCTTTTTGGAATCATTGAAAGTAACATTCAATTCCTTGAATTTGGTTTTCAGGTTTTCATTATTTCCTCTTTCGAGATATTGCATTGCTTCATCAACTCTTCCTTTCAGCATCAGTAATTCAACAATATCGGAATATACAGCAACTTTTGTGTTTCCCGATGCAAACAATTTCTGTGCTTCTGCACCGCCGGCGACTTTATTTTTTATTGTTTCAATAACAATTATTGTTTCTTTTAAAGTATTTATTGCCGAATCAATTTTTCCTGTTTCCTTTTGAAGCGAAGCAAGGTTGTATAATGGCTCCCAGAGGAACTTTGTGTTGCCAATTTGTTTTGATTTATTGATTGAAGCACGCAGATATTTTTCGGCATTAACATAATCTTTCTGATGCAGATAATATTTTCCCATCAGCCAGTTTTTCTCGATATTTATTGATATGTAAGATAAATTTTCTGTGATTTTAAAAATCTCATCAAGGTTTTTCTTTGCTTCATCCCAGTTGTTGGTT
>JAQUPB010000260.1 GCA_029004185.1 Bacteroidales bacterium
TCAAATTTCAAATCGGCTGTTAGATTAAGTTTCATGCTGTAATCACTGTATATCTTTAAATATTTATTATCCGGGTTAGTATTGAATTTAACCCTGACAATTATTTTTTTTGTTTCATACAATTCACTCATTTTTGCTTCCGGCATCGGGATAACAATAACAGTTCTTATGATGCCAGTTGCTATATAATTAGCATCAACAGGAGCCGCTTTTATTAAATTAGAAGAAAATAATGAATCAACGATTTTGTTTTGTTCATTCAATAATAAAAGCTGAACATTGGCATCGAATGGGAAGCCGTTGTCGGCAATAAGATTGAAACTTCCGCTTTTAATGCTTTTTTTTAAGTTATCAATTTTTAAATTAAATGCAGCAGTATCGGTAAGGGTGAGTTGGTTTGCAATAAGAGATAAAGGTATCTCCATGTTAAGATTGACTTTCAGTCCCTTTCCGTAATAAACAAAATCGTTGCCGCCCGAAATATTTCCAAGTGGGTCGGTTATAAGCTCAATTGTATAACCTATTTTGTCGGGCAAATTTTCAAAGAAAGGTTTTGCGGCATAATTCTCAATGTTGATATGCGTATTTGTTGCCGAAACGCTGCCGTATGAATTTTCCATAGCACGTGTCAGATTTATCGGCTTGCCGACAATACTGCTGTTCAATGCCACTGTTTTATTTGTTCGTGTATTAACAGAAGTAAGTTGTTTAATAGTTGCTGTTGCATCAATACCGAAAGAATTTTTAAAATTTGCAGTAAAAACAATGTCTTCAACTTTTAAAGTGCCGCTAGTTATCTTCTTAAATATGTCAACATTTGCAAACGAAGGTCCTACTGTGAAAGTTTCAGTTCCCATGTATCCCTTAATGTATTCGGCTACAATGCCAACGAAACCGCTTTCAACAATCATAGTGTCACTCGGATTATACAATACGGTATCTTTTGAAGTGTAGATTGATAATTTAGTTGAAACAGAATTAAACTCCAATCCGGTGGTTCCCGTTAAAATAAAAGTGTAACCTGAAATATCATAATATTTATTGAGTTCAGAATTTCCTCCTGTTGGCGCTGCCGGTACTATTTCGCTTATTTCAAAAGGAATTCCGTCTTTCGATGCATTATAAATTTTATAATCACATCTCATAGGTCCATTTATTGAACTTGTTATACGATACTTCAAAAATCCTTTTCTGACAATTATTTTCATGAGTTTTGCGTTAGAAACATTAAAACTATATTTATCTGTTTGCGAAAAAATCAGTGCTTCAGGGGCTAATTTAACGGGAGCAGAAAAAATAGGAACCTGTGGAAATTTGTTTTTCTTAAGTGTATCCGGAATTTTATATAACGAATCAATGGCAAACTCATAAAAAGGATTTTCGTATACTATTTTCAGTGAGCTGTCGGGATATTTTTTCAGCAGTGAATCGGGAATAAGATTATCTATTTTAAGTGTGGAATTTAATAATGGCATTAGTATTTCGGTATCCCATGTGGTATCGTTGTATTTTTTACACGAGAAAAATAAAACCAATAAAACCAGTATTAACTTCTTTTTTTTCACTTTGATTATAACCTGCTTGTTTATATTTCAGGAGTTAAAGATAAAGATTTTTTGGCAAACCATAAAGCAAAATAAAAAAAAGCCGCATTACTTTTTAATGCGGCTTCTTATAATCCGAATAACTTTCAAACAAAAACTATAAAAAAAAACAAAGTCTAAAAGATTTTCTTACATGTTTTATTACATGTTCTTTTTTCCATGATGAAAAAAGAACCAAAAAAATCAAGGCAAAATCCCGATAGCTATCGGGACAAACAATAAAAAACCGATAAGATATTTTCTTACCGGTTTTTCTTTGTTTGAAACATTGAATTATGCTTCGGAAGAACCTCCGGGAGAGCCCGCGCCGTATACCGAAACGCTTACAACATCGGAAAATTCGCCTACTTCAACGTCTTTCTTGAAGTAAATAATTTTGTAACTCCATACAACCGACATTTGATTTGACGGAATGGTTTGTGTGTCGACATACCTCCTGAGAATGCTTGTGGCAATCCGTGTAAAACCGTGTCCGTCGTTGCGGTCAGCATAAATAATTACGCCGTCGGCAATTTTTTTGTTCCAGCTTAGATGCGGCTTTCCTGTCGTTACCTTTACATTCAGAATCGGTTTCATTGACGAAAAATCAACGGCAACACTTGCTCCAACAATGCCGAGTTTTTTACCCTGGTCATCATCGCTGTATGCCGGATGATTTTTCATTCTTTGAATTGATGGCCTCATTGCCTTCAGCAACAGGATTTTTCTCATGTCCTTATTGCCGATTATTGATTGCAGTTCGGCTTTTTTAACCACAACATTGTTAATGTCCGCTCTTGTAGCGGTAATCATGTTGATGATTGCTGTAACTTCAGCGGCAGTGAGCCCCATGGTTGCGCCCAGTAAGGAAAGCTGTGTGCTGAAGTTCCCCAACCAGTTGTCGAATTCGGCATCGCTGTGGGGCAGAAAATCTTTTTTATACATAGCTTTAAAGATTTAATTTATTTATAAACCCCTTTAGTAAAGCATATCGGAGCCGGTTAGGATTTATCCGTCAGTATTCTAGGATAAAAAAAAGTAAAAATAATAAAAGTTATTAACAAAATTAAGCTGCAAATTTAAGAATGTCAACATATGGCGTCCCTCTTTTAACAATAGCAAAGATCCTTGCTATAA
>JAQUPB010000261.1 GCA_029004185.1 Bacteroidales bacterium
CGCTTATTTTTGATATATCGCTTACATAAACTTTTTGATCCCCCGGTCTCCAATCTGCTTTTGTTGGTTCATTTTTCATTATACCATATTCTTTAAGGTATTCTACCAATTCTAATAATGAAAGTGTGTTTTCACAACCTCCGCCAACATTGAATACGCTTCCGGCAACATCATCTGCATTTTCATACAGCTTCTGATAAACTTCAACTAAATCATCAATCCATAAAATATCCCTGATTTGTTTCCCGTCTCCGTATATTGTAATAGGTTTACCAAGGACAGATGCGATAGTGAACCATGCCACCCATCCCTGATCTTCAACGCCAAACTGACGGGTTCCATAAATACAGGATTGCCTTAAAACCACAGTTTTAATTCCATAAATTCTGTTGTAATCTCTCACATATTGATCGGCAGTACCTTTTGAGCATCCATAAGGAGAATAAAAGTCAAGACCATAATTTTCCCCAACACCATTTTTATTGTTTTCGTATTCATAACGTCCATTTCTTTCGATAACACCCATATCTTCCATTTTACCATAAACTTTGTTTGTGGAAGCAACCTGAAGAAAAGCATCGGGCGAAAATAATCGTGTTGCTTCCAGAATATTAAAAGTGCCAAGTGCGTTGATTTCAAAATCTTCACGCGGGTTAATAACACTTGTGGTAACAGCAACCTGACCGGCTTCGTGAATTATCATATCAAACGGACCTTTGTCTTTAAAAACTTTTAAAATATTTTCAAAATCACGAATATCTTTTTCGAAAAAAATAAAATTCTTATTCTTTTTTAATAGTTCCAAATTTATCATGCAACCATTACGGGATAAATTATCTATACCTGTAACCATGAAATCTTTTTCTAAAAAGTGAAGCGCCAAATGTGAACCTATAAATCCCGCACAGCCGGTTATTAGAATATTTTTCATTTTATTGTTGATTAGCATACACTATATTTATACATGTTACATTGGTAAATCCAATTTGCAAATATATATAACAATAACCCATCTTCATCTGTTTGAGAAAACACCCGAAGACCGAGATCGCTATAATTAGCCATTTTGTTTTTATCAAATCATAAATATTGATGATAAAAGAACATTTGTCTCTGAATTAATTGTGAAATTATAATTGTTTGTATTTATTTTATTGTTCAATTTAAGAGTGTTATTTCTTATTTTGATTAATGTATTTTCTATAGAGCTAGATATTTTAAAATTTCCTTTCCTTCTTCAACCAGACAATCTATACTGTATTTTTTTTCGATGAGTTTTTTACAATTAAGAGCGATTTCTTTAGCAAAAACTTTGTTTTGAATTAGTTTTATTATTGCTTCTGCAAATTCTAAAGACGTATCAGCAATTAGTATATCTTTATTGTTAGTTACAGGTATTCCTTCTGCTCCAAGAGTTGTTGATACAATTGGAATTTCACATGCTCCTGCTTCAAGAATTTTAAACCGAGTTCCCGATTCAAATTTCAATGGTACGAGAGCAACATCAGCATGACATAAATAAGGTAATACAGATTCTAATTTCCCTGTTTTTGTAATCCCCGGATCTTCAATATATGATAATGATACATCAGAATTATTACCAACAATATAAAAATGGATATCCGGTATCACCTTTCTGACAACGGGTAAAATTTCGTCAACTACCCAACGCGCTGCGGTATCCATAGGACTATGATAATGACCAAAAGTACCGGCTAAATAAATACAGGGTTTTTTAAAATCATTTGTTGGCTGTGGCGTTTGGGATTTATTATACATTGATAAATCAATAACATTTGAAAATAGCTTAACCTTAGTTTTGTCAGACGCAATTGATCTGTAATATTCGGCATCAACTTCTGATACTGCGGTTGTGACATCAACAAATTTCATCCATTCTCTTTCTTCAAATTCTTTGGCATGTCCGATTTCTTTTATTTTCTTTATTCTTTGTGCATCTTTTTCTACATCAAGCTCTCTTAAAATAAACCTTGACCAAACGCTGTCTGTGTCGCAGACAAGTTTTAAATACGGAGCTTTTATTTTTATTTCAGACATCAAGTCAAAAGAAATATTCCCAAATCCAAACCAAATTATTTTAATTGTATTTATATCAGCATATTTTATGATAAAATCAGCATCACTTATTTGACTTTGTAAAGTTTTATCAGCATACGAAACAGTATTTATAAATTCATTTATATTTTTTAATAAACATATTTTTATAAATAAGTTATATGATCTTAAAAAACAAATAATAAAAAATCTCAATAATAAAAAGAAGTATGATTTGCATATTAACTTTGAAGGTATTATTAGGAATTTAAAAGAATGGTTTTTGTAAAAATTCATAGCGATCTGACCTCCTGCATTATCTACAGAAACTCTTGAGATAACATGCAATTCGGATATTTTATTTAGAGCTTTTATAGTGTTCTCGATTCTCAAAAAAGGACCGCCAACAGGTGGATGCATTAAAATAGAAGTTGTGAATAATACTTTTTGCATATGCTATGAAAATATTAAATGTATTTTTTACAAAAATGAGTAATAAAGCGACTTATTTTATTCGGAATTATCATTGACATGATGGATTTATGATTCAGGTTTGTTTTAGCAATAATACGAATTATATCTTTGGGTTCAAAAAAATCAGTTTTTATTAGAGGTGTTCCATTGGTTTGAGTACCTTCAGAAAGCGCTCTCGGT
>JAQUPB010000262.1 GCA_029004185.1 Bacteroidales bacterium
TTAAAACAAATAAATGGACAGTAAAACAAAAAGTTGAATTTCTAAAAAAAATATATTTAACCAAATAATAAAAAACTGGTGCTAACATGGGCTTGTTATTAGCGGGCAGAAATTAGTAATTTGAAATCCAATAATTATTTATAAATTTGTTCACGGGGGAAAATGACGCAGGTATTAAATGCCCGCCAATCACAAGCCCAGGAACGTTAGCACCTATACATGAAAAACACAACACTTTTAAACTATTTTTTGAAAGGAACAAAAAGAAACAGATACCGAAAAAGTTTTGTTTTTGTTTCCTTTATTTTGTTTATTTATTTGGGCATTTCATATTTATTGACACCTTTTATGTTCATTGACTTTCCTTGTTCTGTACATGTTGAGAATTCAGTTTTGAGAACTTCAGATTATCCTGATACAATCAAACATTCAATGGTTTTTATTTCTGTTTGTCCTGAGCATGCGAGTGGAGGCGGGTGCAGGTCATTTACATTGGACAACAATAAAAGTTTTACAATAGGAAATTATACTTTAATGATAACTGATAGTTTGTTAAAATATAAAGACAGTGTTTATACAAAAGGACAAATTTGGTCACGTGAAAAGTATAGAATTAATTTGAAAAATCTTTGGTGGATATATAAAGACTTTTTCGAACTTAAGAATCTTGGATATGTTAGAGGATATATTGACACTTCGGATAATATTAAATTGTATAAAGACAAAGTTATTGTAATTAAAGGACATCAGTTTTCTAATGAGAAATTGAACCCTTTGACAATATTTGTTTTTATTTTATCTTTTATTTCATTGATTTTAAATTTTATTTTATTGATATATTATAAAAAGTACAGGTGCTAACAGCGGTTTGCAACAATGCGGGGTTTTGTGTAACTTGACAATGAAATAAATATTTTTAACTTTGCATCGGCTTGATAGTTTTGTGCGTAAAAACCCGCACTATTGCAAGCCGCGGAACGTTGGCAGCCATTATATTAGAAATGATTATGCATTTAAAACTTAAAAGAAAACATATTTTAATTCTCCTGACAGGATTTCTTCTTGTATTTAGTGTTTTTAAAGAGACAGGTGAATATGGTATGATACCTGTTGGCAGAATTTTATTGACAATAGTATATTTGATTGTTTTCTTAGCATTTATTATTTTTAATCTAATCAAGACAATAAAGAAAAAGGATAAATTTGATTTTATTCCAGTTTTAGTTACCCTGACTGTTTTTTTTCTAATTTTGGTTTCTTATAAAGGATATTTTAAAAGCAAGACGGTTATGACAGCATACGCCAACAACTACTTGACACATGCTGATTCAACATATAAAAAGACAGCGGGATATACTGTTATTATTTTAGAATTCAGAAAAAATCATCATTGTATTGTGAATTATAATCTTTTGGATTGTGGACATATAAATAGATACAGATATAATATAAATAATGACACTGTCAAATTTGATAATTCTATAATTAAAGATTCAGATTCTTCCTTGACAGACAAATACTATTTTGACAAGAAAAATAACATTTTAATACCAATAACGAAGTTGCGTTATAAATTGATACCATTAGAAGTAAAAAAATAACGGCTGCCAACCTGCGTTTGCTTCAACCGCCGTTTCGTGCCGGTAGATAAAACCGCAAGTTTTTTTAGTTCATTATATTTTGATAACTTTGTGCAAATAATACGGCGGCTAAAGCAAGCGCCGAACCGTTGGGCATTATGTTAAACGACATCACTAATTCTATGCAAAAATTTATTACATATAAAAGATTTATAGAAACAGAACAGGTTGAAGAAATTGTTGAAATATTGAAAGAAAATAATATTCCGTACGAGATTGAAGACAACACAAGGCAAGCACCGGATATTATTATTGGTATGGATACAGCCCCAAAGATTTTATTGAAATTATATCCTGACGATTTTTTAAAAGCCAATGAATTGTTGTCTTTAATAGCCGATAACGATTTGGAAAATGTTGACAAGGACTATCATTTGTTTTCATTTGAGAATGACGAATTGCTTGAGATAATAACAGAACCAGATACTTGGTGCGAATTTGACGTACAGTTATCAAAGAAGATTTTAAATGACAGAGGCATTGTTATTTCATCTTCTCTTGAGAAAGTGATGAAAGAGAAACGGATTAAGGAGTTGTCAAAAAAAGAAGATGGTAGTAGCATTTGGACTGTTTTTGGATATATTTCAGCATTCCTTGGAGGAATTTTAGGGATTGCAATTGGATTGTCTCTATGGAAAAGTAAACGAACTCTTCCAAATGGAGAAAGAATTTACGTGTACAAAGACAGTGACAGATTTCATGGATTCATAATTACTTTGATAGGAATTGTAATGTTTGTTTTTTTTGTTGCATTAAGAATATTTTACTAAAAAAAACACAATGCCCAACATGGGCTTAGCGTTAGCGGGCAGAAATTAGTATTTGATAATTCAATAATTATTTATAAATTTGTTTTCGGGGGAAAGTGACGCAGGTATTAAATGCCCGCCAATCGCCAAGCCCCGAGCGTTAGCGTTAAGCACGTTTACTAATTTTTTCTTTACTGCAACTAAAAAACTTCCCGATTATTTTTATAAGAAGGGGAGCAGTTAAAGTAGCTTCCAGAAACGAAAAATTTTACTTATATATTGTGT
>JAQUPB010000263.1 GCA_029004185.1 Bacteroidales bacterium
ATATTCGCTCAGTATCACATTCAATTCACCTGTATTTTGTTTTTTAATTATATTGTATTCAGATATTTTTTTATTCGTTTCATAAACCTGAATGTAATAATTCAAAAGATATTGCTGGTTAGCGCCAAGCACTTTATCGGTATTATATATTTCGGAATAAAAAATAATTTTTTCTGCTTTCTGCGGATAATAATCAAAAACATATGGTGCAAGGTCGTATCCGTTTTTGCTGTAAAATGTAGGTTCGGCGGTAGGTTTATATGATGTAATAAATTCTATGCCTGAAATGCTTATTTTATCCTTTGGAAAATCAATGCTGACCTGTTCGGAGGTTTTCACATGACTGTTTTTATCGTTGTTATCTGTTATCAGAATTTCAAAATTATACTGACCGTCGGGCAATGAAAATCGCTGCTGGTCAATTAAATTGAACAAAACGGAATTCGTATCGTCAAGTGCAGGGCTTAAAAGATTATATTTCTTAAATGCTTTTACGGTAGTGTCTTTTTTAAAAATCAAAGTTATTTCAAGATTTCCCTGGAATTTTCCTTCCGTATTCTTCACAAACTTTATCGAATTTGCCGAAATGGCGAGGTATGTTTCGATATAACTGCCTTGCTGGGTCGATTTGAAAGAAGCATAGGATAAAAATGCCTGAATGTTCTTTGCATTTGAATAATTTGAAAATAACAAGAACATTAAAACCGGAATGTAAAATAACTTTTTCATAAGGAGTGGTTTTAGAATTAAAAGCTTATTACACAAAAGTAAAAAAAATGATAACGCCAAGCAAAATGTTTTAAGTAATCGGTATTGACAACTTAGTTATCGGTTGAAATGGCAAAAATATCAGGTCAAATACAAATATTTATTTTGCAATAAGAGAATAAATTGTACTTTTGCAGTGGAGAGATGGCAGAGCGGTCGATAGCGGCGGTCTTGAAAACCGTTGGGTGTAAAAGCCCCGGGGGTTCGAATCCCTCTCTCTCCGCAGATAAAAACACACCCTTCGTCAGAAGGGTTTTTTATTTTGAGCTGAAGCGTTGCAAATTTATTAGCAAAAGCGTAAGCGAAAAATAAAAAAACCGAAGGTGGTGTGTTTTATCTGATATCCCCACCCAAGGGAACAACGAAGTTAATCCCGAAACTGCCCCAAACTTGCTTGAGGACATGTGAAGAAATAAAAAATGAAGCGAACGGAGTGAGCAGATTTCATTTGATCGAAGCCCCACCCAAGGGAACAACGAAGTTAATCCCGAAACTGCCCCAAACTTGTTTGAGGACATGTGAAGAAATTAAAAATGGAGCGAACGGAGTGAGCAGATTTCATTTGATTGAAGTCCCACCCAACAGGAACAACGAAGTTAATCCAAAGACTGACTTCAAATTTATTTGCAAAAGCGGGGTGGAAAATAGAAAAACCCGGACTATTAAAATATAAATTTACATTAAGAAAGTTTTTTTATACTATTTTAACATATAATTTGTCTGTTTTATAGAATATTTCGGGATAAAGTTTTGTATTTTTGTCACTCATTTTTAAATAAATAACTAAATTATAAAATTTATGAAAAAACTATTTACAATTTTGTTTTCGCTTATGCTCTCAATGACAGCATTTGCGCAATACGACATTCCTAGCTGGAATATGGAAACATGGGACTCAACTCTCATATATATGCCACACTCATGGGATATGATGATGGGAAAGTTTTCACATGTTAAACCGGCACATGGCGGCAACTGGGCTTGCAAGATGGAAGGCGATCCGACGCAACAAAACCCGGGTGTTCTTATTGACGGTAATACTCAAGAGGGTGTTGTTTGGTTTGGAGGAAAACCATATACACAAAAACCCGATTCGGTTAAAATCTATATAAAATATGATATTGCAATCGGTGATACTGCAATGGTACTTTTTATATTTAAAAAACAAGGAAAAGCTATTACAGATTCAACACCAAAATATCTTGCATGGGGTACGCAAACAAGCAATTTTGAAGTTAAAAAATTTAAAATAAATTATTTAACTTCAGGTACACCGGATACAGTGATTTTTGCGATTATAAACTCTAACTATTTGCATCACGCTGACACATTACCCTGGCCGAACAACTCTTTAATAATTGATGATATTACATTTACTGGAACTGGCATTACTCAACAGCTTCCAAATAATGGTTTTGAGCTATGGGACTCAACTATGACTTATAACCTGCCGGGATGGTATAATGAAGGTCAAGGTGGAAAACCCGGATTGCCTCCATCTTTTGCTATGACTATAGATAAGTGCGAAGGACAGCGTGCTGTATTAATTCAGAATTATATTTCTTCTCCCGATACAGTTTGGGGTTATATGACGACCCGAAAGCCGGGTAATAATAACGGTGACCATCCTGCATTTAAACTCACACAGCCATTTAATTATAATACTCTTACATTTTGCTACAAGTATATTCCACAAAACCAAGATTCAATGGAAATTTCTATGGGTTTTTACAAAACAGGCATGGGAGGGGTTGGAGGCAGTGGGTTCAGAGATGGAGCTACTGTAAATACTTATGTGGAAAGGAGTATGTCGCTTAACTACAATCCTAGTCAAATGCCTGATAGTGCCAGTATGTCTTTGAGTGCATTTGTGACAAAAAGTGATAGTGGTAGTAAAC
>JAQUPB010000264.1 GCA_029004185.1 Bacteroidales bacterium
TATTTGCATTATTGTGAAGCCGCGCTAACTTTGCAATTTCAGGATTCCAGCATAAAGCTGAACGTATGGCTTTATGTTTATTCAGTGTCATGTTGATGCCATTGCCGCTGCCGCATAAGGCTATTCCCAAATCATATTTTTTATTTTCGATTGATTCTGCTAAGGGATGCGCATAATCTGGATAATCAACGCTGTCTTCGGAATGGGTTCCAAAGTCAAACACTTCATAACCTTCACTCTTCAGATATTTAATAATGGCCAATTTGGTTTTGTATCCGGCATGGTCGCTGGAAAGCGCTATTTTAATAAGATTCATTATTTTTTGTATATCAACTGGGGCAACTTAATTAACTTAATTCCTTAATCCTAAATAAAAAATGTAAGGTTTTATAATATTTTATTATAACTTATTTATGACCAGATTACCAAACCAAAAATTTTGAGATGAAACCTTTTACCCTTACGACTTTTACCGGTAAAGGAATCATGGGGTTTATCACCAGCATTTACCTTTCTTCCCTCAACAATAATATGTTTTTTTTGTTTGGTTGCAGTATAATATTTTCCGCCTCTTTTCTTTTTTAATGTAACTGTTTCTTTTTTACCGGGTTCACGGGGAGTTTGTTTTGGTTTGAAAATTCTTTGCATGAAGGTGAGGTGAATTCTTTTTTTCGGTCCTTTGTGCGATTGTTTGACATCATCCGATGTTCTTTCAGATTTATGTTTAATGATGGAAACAGATGTTTCTTTGCATGAAACTACCATTATCAAACATACTGCAAATATCAGGCTTCTTCTGACAATGCTGCTAAAAATTCTCGCATTCACAGATTTCGAATATTTCACAATGGAAATATATTAATTTTATCTGATACCTGAACACATAACTATAAAATTTTACAAAAAATTAACGAATAGGTAAACAAATATAATGTCTGTTTATAATATTAAATTTGCCACTAATTGTACGACTGAAATTTAAATTTCTCATGTTAATTCGTGGCTGCAATTTATTTGTGGATTATTTTTATAGACAACCGCTCTATTAATTTAATTAAACCTTTTCAATTTCACAAAGTCAAACAGACAGAAAACAAATTAATAACTAATAAAACATACAATTATGAAAGCATTAAAAAAATTATCGCTAATCGGAATCAGCGCATTGCTGCTTTCCGGAGCACAGCTCAATTGTTTTGCACAGGACAAAACAGAGATTCCTTCTGTAGCAGTTGCTGAAACAAAAGATATGTTGCAACTTACTCCTGAACAAAAAACAAAAATGAAAGACCTTAAAGTTGCAAAAATGAAAGAAACCCTGCCCATAAAAAATCAACTTGGAGAAAAAAAAGCGCATCTCAGAACACTTTCTACATCTGCCAAACCAGATATGATAGAAATTAATAAAACCATAGATGAGATTGGCGCGCTGCATACACAATTAATGAAAAAAAATGCCGCTCATCAACAGGAAGTCAGAAAAATACTAACGGATGACCAACGGATTATTTTTGATCTCAGAATGTCGATGGAGAAAAAAAGTATGAAACATAAAAAGACAGGAAAGCCTCATTGTGAGAATATGAATGAGGAATAATTTGTGCATTTACATAAAGTCAACATTTTTTTATTTAGGATTAAGGATTGAATATCACAATGAAAATTTTTAAATGTTTAATCCCAAATCCTTAATCTTAATTCGTACAATGCATAGCTAAATTTATTTTCGATTTATCAAAGTGTCCTCGTTATTCAAAATTTCATCCATTCTGCAATTGGTACTCTATAAGAAATATTTTAATATTGTATTCAATAATGATAATTAGCATTTTTTAAAGGATATCATGGTTACCGAAACCATACATATAAAAAACATGGTGTGTAATTGCTGTATAATTCTTCTCAGGCAGTTGTTAGAGCAAGCCGGAGTTACTGTAAATACTATCAGTCTGGGAACTGCCGATATTTCGTATGATGAAAAAAAATACGACAGGGATGGAATACTGGAATTTTTAAGAACTAATAATTTTGAACCTGTTACCGACCGCGAAAAAATAATTGTGGAAAGCATCAAAGCCTCTGTAATTGAGCTTATACACCACCTGAACAATGTCGATTCAATTGTACGTAAATCGGATTACTTAGTGGAGAAGCTAGGGATGAGCTATCAATATTTATCTAAACTTTTTTCAAAACACGAACCTGTTACACTCGAAAAATATATCATACTGAATAAGATTGAACGTATTAAAGAAATGATAAATCATGGCGAGCTTACCCTCAGCGAAATAGCTTATATGATGGACTACAACAGTGTTCAATACCTTTCAAACCAGTTTAAAAAAATTACGGGAATATCTGTAAGCGATTATAAAAAAAGCGGAAATAAAAATAAAAAAACGCTGGATAAATTGTGTTAGTGGTTAAATTGCTGAGTAAAGTCTAAAAAAAATTTACCACCAAATCTTTATTGCACAAAATTTTCATTAAAAAATTTTACTTGAAAATTATCAAATAATTAAACTTCTAAAATTGAGTCCACTCTAAAAAGTTCTATATTTGTATTCAGAAAATATTTTAAAACACACGGAAACCATTAGCATTTTATTACTGTCCTATATATAGATTTCTCATTAAAATAAAATTTTATCT
>JAQUPB010000265.1 GCA_029004185.1 Bacteroidales bacterium
GCAAGGGCTTCCTGTGTCATGCCGAGTTTAATTCTTGCCTCTTCAAGCAAAACTCCAAGTCGAAACGCTTCAAATTCTTGTTCCCATTTTTCACGTTTTGGCAATCCTCGTTTACCGTATTTATTGTCGAGAATCTCGTCCAGTGTGGTTATATTTTTATTTGTTGTCTTTTTCATGGTTGTATTCCTCCATTATTTCAAGTGCTTTTTTAATTTCTTGTTTCGGTGTTTTTTGAGTTTTCTTTTGAAACGCATTACCCAATACGACTAAATTTCCTTTGTCGAAAAATGAAAATATTCGATAAATTTTGCTCCCAACTTCGATACGTATTTCATAAAGCCCCTTTGTACCTTCTATATGCTTAAAATACTTTTCCGGAACTTGCGGGGTAACCCTAATTAAATTCAACGTCCACTCAATTTTTGCTTGAACATTGTCAGGTTGCCAGGTATAGAAGTCGAGAAAGTATTTTTTATAAGCTATTACTTGTCGTAAAAAAGTCATGCTGCAAAGTTAACTATTCAGACAACAATTTCCAAATAAAAAATCAAGTTTTTTGTCGAACCGTGATTTATTGGTATTAGCGGTAACGGTTGAGGCTAAAAGCTGGCGGGCATTTCGGAGCACTTCACTGTCAACCTGCAATAAAGTTTATTAAGTGCAATGCCCTTCAAATTAGCACTTTCCGCCCGCTTGATTTTAGCCTTTGTTATGTGGCGTTTTTATTCTTGTGAATTCTAAACAAATGAGTCAAATTAAATATTATAGAAACGCCCATAAATAAACCAACAATAAAGGTAATTATATAATTGTTATTTAGCACAAAAGTATTTATCGCAATTCCTGTCAGACTGAATGTCAGTAAAAATTGACCAATTAAATTTAACGTATTATCTTTCATTTATACTTATATATTTTTATTGTAAAACATAAAATAGCAATCCAAATGCTACTAATGAAAGTAATACGATGGTAATTATCCAGAATGTTTTTGCTGACTTCCCCTTGATTGCAGATAGAGGTTTGCCGTCATTCCAACTAATTCCTGCTTTACATACACTACACATAGCACTGTTATAAGCGATAGAAGCACCGCATATCGGGCATTGATAATCTTTGTTATTAAAATTCTTATTTTCCATAATCTATCTTTTTATTTGTATGATTTTTTTCAATTGTCAGTTTGTATAGCTTGGTTTTTTAATGCCACATAACTCCTTTATAGGTCTGATAAAATCAGACCTATAAAGCTAACGGTAGTTGTATAGGTCTGACTACGGTCAGACTTTATTTTTCAAATATATTTATTCTTTTAATACAAATCATCGAATGGACTTTTTATTTTTTGTAAACTTTTTGTTGATACATGGGTATATATTTCTGTCGTCTTGCTACTCTTATGCCCAAGCAATTCCTGAATAAACCTCAAATCTGTTCCACTTTCGAGCAAATGTGTTGCATAGCTATGTCGCAACCAATGTAATGATACTGGTTTTTGTATCCCCGTTTTATCCAATGCTTGTTTTAATATGTTTTGTAAACTTTGTTCACTATATTGCTCTCCTTTTGTTTGCCCCTCAAATAACCATTTTTCCGGCTTATATTCCGCAATTTACGAAAAAATATAATACGAATCATCATTCCTCTTTTGGGTAAATCGAATAACTGGAGTTAATAACATCCCCTTGTTATTAAAATAATCGCGCTCAAAGATTTTTAGTGCCAATATATTTTACTTTTGAGGTCCGAAGTGTTTGGTAATGGGGTGGATAAGTTTTATAGTTATCCCAAAGGGATGCCTATGGCATCAGTTTTTTGGTTATTTAGTTATTGGTTTTTTGGTTTGTTAGTTATGGTTTTTTGGTTATTTGTTATGGTTCTTTAGTTTATTCGTTAGATGGTTTGCGCTGTTCAATATCTAATCAACTATAACTGGAAACTGAATAACCAAAACCATTAACTAATAACTATTAACTATTAACCAAATAACCATTAACAAAAAACAGCAATTTATTTCATAAATTTTCAGTACATGTCCGAAAGCAAATTCTTAAATATTTCCCGATTTCTGAAAAAAGAAAGACTTGAGGAATTCTGGCGCGATAAAAAGCTTGTGTATGCTTCAGCGGCTGGTCTTTTGGTGTTTGTTATTCTTGTCGGGCTGATTGTTCGTTTTATATTTTCGTCAGATGAAAGATCTTCGCCTCTTGCCATTATTCCCCCTGATGCCGCTATGATAATGGAGATACGCCATCCTAAAGAACTATGGACGGATTTGTCCGTTAATTCAGGGGTGTGGCGCGATATGGTTAACATGGGCCCTTTTACAAAGATAAACAGTGAAATTCGTTTCCTCGACTCGCTTTTTAATGCAAATGATTGCGCAACAAAGATAATTTCTGAGCATCCTGTTTATATTTCATTTCATTCGCTGGCGGACGGCACCCCTGGCTTTTTGTATGTTGCCTCATTTTCGGGTAGCTGCGGTAAATCTGCCGTGAAAGACCTTATAAAACAGATTGCGTCAGCTAAAGCGACTATTGCCGGACATAATTTTATGGGGGTTAACATAATGGAAGTGTCTCTGTCGGGGAAAAAAGAAAAATTTGATTATACTTTTTTAAAGGATGTTTTTGTATGT
>JAQUPB010000266.1 GCA_029004185.1 Bacteroidales bacterium
AATAGAAGTAATAAACAGCGCCGGAACAATGGCAAAATATTTTGCCACATCGTTGGCAATAGAGAAAGTGGTAAGTGTTCCACGTGTCATCAATAATTGTTTTCCTATTTCAACTATTTCTATCAGCTTGGTAGGGTCATTATCCAAATCAACCATATTGCCTGCCTCTTTAGCAGCCTGTGTTCCGCTGTTCATCGCTACGCCCACATCAGCCTGTGCCAGCGCAGGCGCATCATTTGTCCCGTCGCCCATCATGGCAACCAATTTACCGCTTTGCTGCTCTTTTTTTATGTAATTCATTTTGTCTTCCGGTTTTGCTTCGGCAATAAAATCATCTACTCCGGCTTTATCTGCAATAAATTTTGCCGTTAAAGGATTGTCGCCGGTAACCATTACTGTTTTTACGCCCATTTTTTTAAGACGTTCAAACCTTTCTTGTATGCCTGTTTTAATAATATCCTGTAGTTCAATAATGCCGATAATTTTATTATTTTCCGAAACAACCAAAGGCGTACCTCCGTTTTTGGAGATATTATTTGCTAAATGCGCTATTTCAAGGGGGCATTCGTTACCAGCCTGTTCAGCAATATTTCTCATGGTTTCAAAAGCGCCTTTTCTGATTTTTGTACCATCCGGTAAGTCAACCCCGCTGCAACGGGTTTCGGCTGAAAACTTTATAAATTTTGCATTTATAATTTTTGCGGCAAATAATTTTGTCTTTGATTGGGCCAGTTCAACAATAGATTTACCCTCAGGGGTTTCATCTGCAAAAGACCCCAACGCGCAATAATTTATCAGGTAGCTTTCATCAATTCCTTTTGCAGAATAAAAATTGGTTGCTTTGCGGTTACCAATGGTTATTGTTCCTGTTTTATCTAACAGAAGCACATCAATGTCGCCAGCGGTTTCAACGGCTTTTCCGCTTTTTGTTATCACATTCGCCCTTAATGCCCTGTCCATTCCGGCAATGCCGATGGCTGACAGCAAGCCGCCAATGGTAGTTGGAATTAAACACACAAAGAGTGATATGTATGCCGCTATTGTAATAGATGTGTGGGCATAATCAGCGTAAAATTTTAAGGTAACACAAACAATTGTGAATATAAGGGTAAAGCCTGCAAGCAAAATAGTCAATGCTATTTCATTTGGAGTTTTCTGGCGAGATGCACCTTCAACCAATGCAATCATTTTATCGAGAAAACTTTCGCCGGGTTCTGTTGTCACTCTAACGGTAATTCTATCACTCAATACTTTTGTTCCTCCCGTAACTGAGCTCTTGTCGCCACCTGCTTCACGAATAACCGGAGCGCTTTCACCGGTAATTGCAGATTCATCAATAGTTGCAATTCCTTCAATAATTTCACCATCGTTAGGAATAATATCACCTGCTTCACAAAAAAACATATCGCCTTTTTTTAATTCAGATGAAGGAACCATAACAATTTCATCAGAATATATTTTACCCAATTCTAAAACTTTTTTTGCCGGTGTATCCTGTCTTGTTTTACGAAGAGAATCTGCTTGTGCTTTTCCACGCGCTTCAGCAATAGCTTCAGCAAAATTTGCAAATAATAATGTAAGGAACAGGATAAAGAATATTGTGAAATTATAAGCAACAGAACCTTGTGAAGTATCACCCGACATCATACTGTAAGCTGTTACGAACAACATAATGGCTGATCCTATTTCTACTGTAAACATAACAGGATTACGGAACATAATGCGTGGATTCAGTTTAACGAATGACTGAACCAATGCTTCATTCACCAATTTTTTTTGGAAAAGAGCGGATTTTCTTTGTCTTTTAGACATAATTTTTTAATTGATGATTAATTAATGTATTGAAAAATATTCGGCTATTGGCCCTAAAACCAAAGCAGGGAAATAAGATAAAGCTGTTACGATAACGATTACCGCAAATATCATTATCCCGAAAGTCAATGTATCGGTTTTTAAAGTACCCGCGCTTTCAGGAATGTATTTTTTGTTTGCTAAAATTCCTGCTATTGCAACCGGGCCGATAATGGGTATGAAACGGCCAAGTATAAGTACTATGCCTGTACTGATATTCCACCAGAGAGTATTGTCACCTAATCCTTCGAACCCGCTGCCGTTGTTTGCATTGGCAGAAGTGTATTCATACAACATTTCTGAGAATCCGTGAAAGCCGGGATTGTTCAGCCATGGTAGTGTGGAATCTTTGGCAAACAGATAAGCGGCAAATGCAGTTCCTCCTTTTATCAGCAAAGCTGATACAAGAGTAACTATCACTGCAATTTTCATTTCACGCGCTTCTATTTTTTTTCCGAGAAATTCCGGCGTTCGCCCGACCATGAGTCCTGAAATAAAAACAGCAATGAAGATGAATATGTAAAAATTTAATATACCCACTCCGCATCCGCCATAGAATGCGTTTATCATCATGGCAAGCATTTCATTCATGCCGGATAACGGCATAAAACTATCGTGAAAAGAGTTTACCGATCCTGTTGAAATAACAGTAGTGACTATGCTCCAGTAGGCAGACGCAGGTGTGCCAAAGCGTACTTCTTTTCCTTCCATAGCTCCGGCGCTCATGTCCACACCCATCTTCGCTATTTCAGGGTTACCATGTTG
>JAQUPB010000267.1 GCA_029004185.1 Bacteroidales bacterium
GAAATTCTTTTTTGCAATTGCAGCAGTATTTTCACATCCTTCAATTGTAATTACTTTAGGGTGATAATCGGGTAATGCCTGATAGAGCGTACTTACACCAAGGGAAGTTCCTAATTCGAGAATTGTTTTTGGTTTAAAATAATCAACAAGACGATATAATAAAGTGCAGTATTTTCGTGACTTTGCCGATTTTTTTGCAATGCAGGAAATTTTTCTTTTTGTAAAATTTTCTTTCTTTCCGCCTGCTCCGTAATCAACGCAGTCAATAATTTCATCTGAGGCGAGCATCGATTTCCTTATGTTTTCGATATTTTTAAAAACCGAATAACCTGTTTTTTTATTAATTGCGTTTGTGAATAAATCGTAAATAAAAGGAGAATGAATGGAATGCTTGCCTTTGGAAGTCAGATAATAATGTAAGTATTTTAGTGCGGTGTATAATTTGTTCATTTATGAAAGTTTGAAAGTTAATCGTTAATAGTTAATTGTGGTATAGGGCTCAGTGCATAGCGCAGAGAGTAAGTAGTTTTTCTGTTCGCTCTGATATCTTATGCCTCTTAACCTTTCAACTTGTAAATACTTGTAAATACTTTTTCCCAACTTCACTACCTGCAATTATACAATTTTTTTCAATCTTAATACAAATATTGTGTACTTTTGGGCGTTTTAAATTATCATTATTATTAATTATTCATTAATATTTATTAATTAATCTAATAGTGTTTATTAAAAAAAATACCTGCATAGTTTCGGTAACATTGATTTCATTATTTATTTTTTCCTGTTCATATTTTAAAAAGGAAAAGAGTGATGAGGTTGTTGCGAGGGTTTATGGCAAATACCTTGATAAAACCGATTTGCTGAGCATCGTTCCCAAGGAGCTTAATCCGAAGGACAGTGAAATTGTAGTCCGTAATTACATAAACAGCTGGATAAAACTTAATCTGCTTCTTCATAAGGCGGAAGAAAATCTCACGAAAGACCAGAAAAATTTTGATATTCAGCTTGAAGATTACCGGAATTCGCTTATAACATATGCTTATGAAAAGGAGCTTATTCGCCAGAAACTCGACACTGTGGTTACGGAAGAACAGATAAAAAATTACTATAATAAAAATGAAAAGGATTTTTTATTAAGAGATAATATTGTAAAAGTTTTATATGTAAAAACTCCGTTAAAAACACCTGCATTGTGGAAAGTGAAGATGTGGTGCAAGTCGGTTAATCCGAAAGACAGGGCTTTACTTGAAGAATACTGCAGGGAATATGCCGAAAATTATTTTCTTGATGACGAGTCGTGGCTGCTCTTTGACGATGTGCTGAAGGAAATTCCGATAAAGACATACGACCAGGAAAATTATCTGATGAATCATACTTTTATTGAAATACAGGATGCCGAAAGCAATTATTTTGTAAATATTAAAGGCTTTAAAATAAAAGAGAGTGTTTCTCCGTTAAGTTTTGAAAGGGATAATGTAAGAAACATTATTATAAATAAAAGAAAAATTGATCTGGTAAATGAAATGGAAAAGCAGGTACTTAAAGATGCCGCGAAAAATAAAGATTTTGAGATATATGAGAAAAAACAGAAAAAATAAATATGTTTCGTCAGGGCTGAAGCCCTTGTTATCTGGGTTTTATATAACCCCAGCCTTAAGGCTGGGGTTAATAAAATATAACTCAATTCCGGACTATAGTCCTGAATGCATCTTGTTTAATATCACAATGCCTTAATCTTATTTAATAATTCCTTATATTATAAATATAGTAGAATAATAATGAAAAATATTATAAAAAAAATAATTTTAATTCTGAATTGTATTGTGTGCACGTGCAATATTGCTTTTTCGCAGGGCAAAGTTATTGATCAGGTTATTGCAACGGTAGGCAACAGCATAATTCTGCAATCCGAGCTGGAAAATCAGTACCTGCAGGCGGTGGCACAGGGGATGACATCGGGTAGCGACATAGAGATGAAGTGTTCGATTTTTGAAGACATGCTGTTCCAGAAATTATTGCTGAATCAGGCACGACTCGATAGTTTGAGTGTTTCAGATTCGCAGGTGGAATCGGAAATTGACAGGCGGTTAAGGTATTTCATAAATCAAATCGGCTCACAGGAAAAGCTCGAGGAATATTACAACAAATCAATTGTTGAAATAAAAGAGGAGTTCAGGGAAACCATAAAAGAACAGCTTCTGTCAGAGCAAATGCAGCGAAAAATTACTGATGATATTAAAGTCACCCCTTCTGAAGTGAGAGCATATTTCAAAAAAATTCCTGCCGACAGTCTGCCTCTTGTAAATTCAGAAGTTGAAATACTGCAAATTGTTAAAAATCCCGAAATAAATTCCGCAGAAAAGAAAGAAGCATTGGATAAAATTGAACAGATAAGAAAAAGAATTATGAGTGGTGAGGATTTCGTCACTCTTGCCGCATTATACTCCGAAGACATTGAGTCGGCAAAGAAAGGTGGCGACATAGGATTTAAATTCAGAAGCGACCTCCCTGCCGAAATCACTTCTGTTGCATTCAATCTTAAAGATAAAGAACTTTCACCTGTGGTTGAAAGTCCTGCGGGCTATCACATTTTGCAGCTCA
>JAQUPB010000268.1 GCA_029004185.1 Bacteroidales bacterium
TTAATGACTTCAAAAAAATCTGCCCCACTGCGATCCATCTTATTGACAAAAGCAATCCGGGGAACTTTGTACCGGTCGGCCTGGTTCCAGACTGTTTCTGTTTGAGGTTCAACACCTGCTATAGCACAGAAAACTGCAACCATCCCATCAATTACCCGCAGCGACCGTTCCACTTCAACGGTAAAATCAATATGTCCGGGTGTATCAATAATGTTAATATGAAAACCATCCCATTGGCAGGAAATGGCAGCTGATGCTATAGTAATTCCTCTTTCCTGTTCCTGCTTCATGAAATCCATGGTGGCTTGCCCGTCATGTACTTCACCTGTTTTGCGTGTAACTCCGGTATAAAAAAGTATTCTTTCTGTAACGGTTGTTTTTCCGGCATCGATGTGGGCGGCAATTCCAATATTTCTGTATTTACGTAAAGGCATTTTTAATTTAAGATTTAGGAATAAGGATTTCGACGATTTTTCATTTTTACCTAAAATATTCTGTATTTCTATAAAGTTAGCGTCGATATTTTTAAGGCCGCAAAGGTCACATTCTTATTTGAGAAAACAACATTCCCAAACAAAATGTTCAAAGATTTTTGATGAAATACCATATACGTTAGGTTGATGGATAATTTGCAACCGATGAAAAATAAGTTATAACAATGGTTACAAAAAAACAAGCTAACAAAGGAATTTATTGTCTAAGATTTTATAAAGAAGAAAGAAAAGAACTCTGTTGAAAATGGGTTATGCTCAGAGTCCCCTGCAGGATACTCTGAGGGAGGAGGAAAAAAGTATTGAAAAAATATTGATAACAGGTGATTACCTTTTTAATGTTATGACTCTATACTAATAGATCAAATGGAAAAATGAGAAAAAAGCTATGGAAAATACATTTATAGCCCAAACAGAAAAATATTCAGCATTATGTTCAAAAGTAAAGAACCGACACATAAGCAATATTGATCGTGAAAAAATCATGTATTGCGAAGCATCAAGAAGCTATACATGGATTTACCTTGTAAATGAAAAAAAGATAAAAGTATCATGTCGGCTGAATATAGTCGAAAAGAAACTCAGTTCTCGTGAATTTATAAGATGTCATAAATCTTTTCTGGTAAATATTAATCATGTGATAGAAATATCTGAACACAAACCATACACAATAAAATTAGAAAACGGGTTAATCATAAAAGTATCTGAAAACAAAGTTGAAGATTTTCTTGAATTAATAATTCAAGAATTATAACCTGTTGAAAAATATTTTCAATGATTTGTGAAAAAAAAGACGTGTTTGTGAAAGAAAATAGGCTTTGGTGAAAATATGTAAAAACCTGCATTTGTGTTTGTTGTAAAAGCAGTTTATTTTGGTTGAAAATTTATCATGAAAATCAATTAATAACCTAAAACAATATGAAAAAACTATTACTTATTTTAAGCGTATTTACTGTAAACTATGCAGTATTTGCCCAAAGTGAACTAAAAGTATTCAACGATTGGATGAGTACCGAAGGTTCTCAAAACTTTTTTTACAGAAATGAAACCAAAACAGATGGCAGCAACAATGTGTATGTTGTTGGGACAACTGTTAATGGGTCTGGAAATAATGATTTGCTTGTAGCTAAATACAATAGCTCCGGAGTACTTCAATGGTCACAGCAATACAACGGGAACTTTAACGGAGAAGATTTTGGAACAGGCATCTATGTTGACGGAAGCGGTAATGTATATATTACAGGTACAACACAAATTTCATCAACAAATACCGATATTATCACCATAAAGTATAACAGCAGCGGAACCCAGCAATGGCTGCAAACATATGATGCAGCAGGAAATACTTACGATTCCGGTGGAGATATTTATGTAGATGGATCAGGAAATGTATACGTAACCGGAAGCGGGTATAACACTAGCGGTAATACCGATGTAATAACAATCAAATACAACAGTAGCGGAACCCAGCAATGGGCAAGTGTTCTCGATTCTAACTATCATATGAATGAAGCAGGAGGGAAAGTAACTGTAAGTGCCTCTAATTATGTAGTAGTGTCATATGTAGTACAATCAGCAAGCACAACTTATATTTATGGAATAGTAAACCTCAATATATCCACAGGAGCAAAAGTAGGTGGTCAACAAAGCGGGAATTCAGGTTCAGGAATAGATCAATTAAATGATATGGTTATTGATGCGGATGGCAATATATATATTGCAGGTGGAGCTCCGGTCACAGGACAGGGATATGATTTTTCAATAATAAAACTAAACTCAAATCTTGGAATAGCCTGGGAACAAAGCTATAACGGGAACGATGATTTAGATGATATCGCCAAAGGAATAAAAGTAGACGCATCAGGCAATGTATATGTTACCGGTTATTCAACCACAACCTCAGAAGGATTAAACTGGGTAACTATAAAATACAACAGTAGCGGAACCCAGCAATGGATAAGGACATACAATGACACATTAGACGGAAACGATGAAGCCTATGCAATGGTTATGGATGCATCGGACAACATTTATGTCACAGGTTATACATCAACAGAGATAGACGATTACGATTATTACACAATAAAATATAATTCAGA
>JAQUPB010000269.1 GCA_029004185.1 Bacteroidales bacterium
CCATTACTGTTTCTGCAGCCGGTGGAACACCTGTATATACAGGAACAGGCGATTATACTGTAACAGCTGGCACACAAAACTATACTGTAACAGATGCCAACGGTTGTACAGCAAACACAAGTATTACAGTATCAGAACCCACCTTACTGACAGCCTCTTCGAGTTCAACCGCCATTCTTTGTAACGGTGGAAATTCTACCATTACTGTTTCTGCAGCCGGTGGAACACCTGTATATACAGGAACAGGCGATTATACTGTAACAGCTGGCACACAAAACTATACTGTAACAGATGCCAACGGTTGTACAGCAAACACAAGTATTACTGTCACAGAACCAGCAGCTATAGTTTCAAGCCAGGTTTTATCGTTATGTGCAGGTGAAAGTATAACTGTAGGAACAAGTGTTTATTCGACAACCGGAATTTTTACAGATATTTTGACAACTCTTAATGGATGTGATAGTACTGTTACTACAAATTTAACAGTATTTGATGCAATAGATGTTTCAGCAAGTGTAAGTGCCGGAACAATTTCGGCAACTTTATCTGGAGCCGATTATCAATGGATAGATTGTAATACAAATATACCTATTTCAGGTGCAAATGGTCAATCTTATACTCCTACTTCAGATGGAAATTATGCTGTAATAGTAGCCATTGGTAATTGTAGCGATACTTCAGATTGCTTCTTAATTACAAAAATTGCGACAGAAAAAAACAATTTCTATACGATAAAAATATATCCAAATCCTGTATCCGAATATTTAATTATTTCGTTAGGAGTCGAAAATTCTGAAATGAATATAACTATATCAGATATCAATGGAAAAGAGTTGAAAGTTTTAAATAAAATTAATTCAGATGAAGTTTTAGTAAACATGAAAGATATTTGTCCTGGTGCTTATTTTGTAAGATTACAGAACAATAACATGAGCAAGGTTGTTAAGTTTATGAAAAATTAAGCTTGACGTAGGTTGATGATAGGGCTGCCTCTATGAGGCAGCTTTTTTTGTAAACATTTTTTCTACTTTATTTACGGAATAATATGAGAAAAAAGTAAAGTTAAAGAAGCGATTGAAATCTTTGAGTCATTTGTTGATACAAAGTATTAGAGGTAACGACTGCACCTAAGAATATGAAAAACTATTGAAACTACTTTCAAAGATCAAAGAATTTTTTTACTCAACTCTACCCATCAGAAATGCTCAAAGAATACATTAAACAATATGCATGGCATACGAAAGTGATAGAAACGCACCCTTCAGTGTCTACGAATTCAGAATCGAAAACAAAGAGAAAAATAGAAGTTTTAGCAGCAAATTATTCAATCAATGAAAAAACAAATGGTAAATTCTGTAAAAAATAGTTATGAAACTATTGATATTCTGATTGTTTTTTATAGATTTATACTTTAGTTAGATGGGAGTATAAAAGAAAATAATTAATTGTAATTGATTAAAGTCAAGTTTATACGGCTAATGGAGATTAATATCCTTAATAAGTTAAGGTTAGCAGCCATTGCAAGGGGCATAAATAGAAAGATAAATATAGCGACAATTATAGTTCCTAGTATAAAATGACAGACAATTAAAAACAACGAACGATATTTAGAAGTAATAACTAAAACAATATTTAAAATGAGTAATATACCATTTCAAACAATAGATTGGAACAAAGTTCAAAAAATTGAACACACTGGTGAGACAGGAACATCATTTTGGCAAACTATACAATATGATGGACTTAGAGTGCGTATTGTAGAATATTCGAGTGGCTATTTAGCCGACCATTGGTGTCATAAAGGACACATTGTTCATTGCCTAGAAGGAGAATTTGTAAGTGAACTTGAAAATAGTGAAAAGTTTTCATTAAGTCAAGGGATGACCTATATTGTTTCAGACAATTTGAGTTCACATCGTTCAGTCTCAAAAAATGGAGTAAAACTTTTAATAATTGACGGCGATTTTTTGAAGATTTGATGGACAAAGAAAGAACAACGAACCGATAACCCACACTTAGATTTACCGGGCAGACATGTGAAATATGACACCTATAACAACGAATACAATTCATAGCGGTATTGACGAAAATAAATTTTGTCAATACTTTCAATTTGATACGAACTGCCTGCCAATGTTTTTTGTTCCGTAATTTCAATCGATATAACTATTAGATTAAATAAAATCATAGTTTATAGAAACATATTAACTATACAGGCAACAACCAAAAAATATCAATGAAAGATACATAACATGAAAATACATATACAAAATGGGAAAATTTCAATGCTTCAAATCTTACATTTGGGATTAGGATTATCTTTAAATATAGAATTTAACAAAGAAGCAGAAATATGAATTTTGGTAATATACAATCAGGTCCGATAACTCATTCAATAGAATTACGGACTAAAAAAATATTGAAAAGTAGGCGATTCCTTTATTTATTCAATAGGAAAAACACAAACATTTTTCTTTCCCTCAAGAAATTTTACTTTATTTTCCCTGGCTAACCAGCCTAAAGCCATAAAAAAATCAGGATCACTTAACCTGCATTCTTTTTTTACTTTATTAATATTGGTATCAGTT
>JAQUPB010000270.1 GCA_029004185.1 Bacteroidales bacterium
GAAACAATTAAGAGAATTTGCAAAACGAACCTATAATACCGATCAGATGGTTTTTTGTTCAGTAGGGAACATCGATTTTGAAAAACTGGTAAAATATTTTGAACGTTACTTTGGGCCTATACCCGTTAACCTGCGAAAAGGGAAAAGACAACCGTATAAAGATTATCTTCCGCAACAGAAAACGGTTCGTAAAAAAACTCACCAGACCCATTGTGTTATTGGAATGCCAGCCTTTCATTTCAGGGATAAAAAACGATTGCCTTTTCTTCTCCTGACCAATTTACTGGGTGGCTCGGGTCTGAACAACCGGTTAAACATGTCACTTCGTGAAAAAAACGGATGTGTGTATTATATCGAATCGTCCTATACCCAATATTTTGATACAGGTGTTTTTACCATTTATTTTGGTTGCGATAAAGACAAATTAAAAAGATCGACCCTCTTAGTGAAAAAAGAACTGGAATTGTTACGGGAAAAACCATTGGGAGTTCAGCAATTGCACCGTGCAAAACAACAAATGATCGGGCAATTGGCCATTTCGCTCGAAAACCCCGAAACCCTTTTGCTGAGCTTGGGGAAAAGCTATCTTATGTACGGAAAAGTGGATAGCCTCGAAACGGTGACAGAAAGACTCGAAATAATAACTGCAGATGAAATCCTGAATGTTGCCTGTGAAATTTTTGATGAAAATAAATTATCGACTTTAATTTATCAGTAATGATGAACATTGATCCGGCACTGGAAAAATATATTCTTGATCATACAGAGCCCGAAACAGAGGTTTTAAAAGAACTTAGCCGTCAGACTCATGTGCACATATACCACCCGAGAATGTTGTCGGGACATTTACAGGGCAAAGTGTTAAAAATGCTGTGCCGGATGATAAAACCGGTGAATGTCCTCGAAATAGGAACCTATACAGGATACTCTGCTATTTGTATGGCAGAAGGCATTCCGGAAAACGGAAAAATCCATACCATAGAAATAAACGACGAACTGGAAGAGTTTGTTAAGCCATTTATTAAAAAAGCCGGCTTTGAAAATAAAATAAAACTGTATTATGGTGATGCGCTGGAAATAATTCCTTCCATGAAATTAAAGTTCGACCTTGTTTTTGTAGACGGGGATAAAAAACAATATACAGAATATTATAATCTTGTTTTTGATATGGTGAACAAGGGTGGTTATATTATTGCTGATAATGTTTTATGGGATGGAAAAGTGCTGGAAGACCCGGGTAAAACCGACGAGCAAACTCGTGGAATCATGAAATTCAATGAACTTGTTCAAAACGATCCGCGGGTTGAAAATGCTCTGTTTCCTATACGCGACGGTATCATGGTAATGAGAAAAAAATAAAAAAATGACTTCATCAGAATATATAGATAAGTTCATTATTAACCAGGCAAATAAACTGCAGGAACAGGAATCATTTCTTGCTTCGATTATGGTGCTGACCATCGGGATTGAAGTCCTGGGCGGTTTTTTTGATAAGAAACCAATTAAATCACCTAAACAATCCAAACTTCGTTTTAAAATGGCGATTGATAAACTACTTGGGGGAAAATATGCAGAACTAAACCGAGATGATTATTTATACGAAGCATTAAGAAATCAGTTGGTACATTCACTAATGATAAGCAGATACATTACTCTTTCCGATTCAGAAAAACATTTGTCAATGTTGGGTAAGTCAATTCTATTTAATCCGAAAGACTTTCTTGATGATATGGAAAAAGCAGTTACAAAACTTAAGCAGCTGCTGGCCGAAGGTAATGCATTTGAAAAAAGAATTCCGGATCATGCAGAGGACATAATGAAAATTGTTATATAATTGCTTTCAACGGCGAAGCCTTCACGAACACAAATACACAACAGTTGTGATTTGCTTTCAAATTGTATCTTTGACATAATGATAAACAACTAAATGGCTTGTTAAAATAACCTATAGTGAGTTGTGATTTGCTTTCAAATTGTATCTTTGACATAATGATAAACAACGTTCTTTTATAACATTGTAAACACCTTCAGGTTGTGATTTGCTTTCAAATTGTATCTTTGACATAATGATAAACAACAGCTGGAAGCAATCAGGAAGAAATCCCCTGTTGTGATTTGCTTTCAAATTGTATCTTTGACATAATGATAAACAACTATGGCATCGAAAGCCAACCACCGAACCAGTTGTGATTTGCTTTCAAATTGTATCTTTGACATAATGATAAACAACATCGATAGCCTCATCGATGAATCGTTTATAGTTGTGATTTGCTTTCAAATTGAATCTTTGACATAATGATAAACAACTACATTATACCCAAACAGCAACGAACAATTGTTGTGATTTGCTTTCAAATTGTATCTTTGACATAATGATAAACAACTATTACGAAAAGAATCCGGTTGCTGCAACAGTTGTGATTTGCTTTCAAATTGTATCTTTGACATAATGATAAACAACAGTTCCTTTAACGGTAATATTGGGGAGTATGTTGTGATTTGCTTTCAAATTGTATCTTTGACATAATGATAAACAACTTGATATACTTGAAGATAAAACAACAAAT
>JAQUPB010000271.1 GCA_029004185.1 Bacteroidales bacterium
ATAAAAATAGAAAAATATTTAAGCCCCGTAGGCGGCGACACGTATTTAAACTTTAAAACAATAATAAATAAAATCCCAAATTTGATTGTTTTTATTCAAATTCGGTATAATTTAATATAGAAAGAGTTTCTGTAATTATTGCTAATATTGATATTTTTATTCCGGCGAATCACCCTAATTATCATTTCCCATTACCACTAATATTCCCGAATAATTTATTTTTTCTGATTGTAATTTTAAAATATACATTCCTTCATTAAAATTACAGTTGAATGCAATTTCTTTTTTGCATTCTTTCATTTCCTGCATATAAATCAATTCACCTGTGAGGTTGTAAACAGTAAGTTTAACGTCTCGTCCCGGATTTTCAACAAACCGCAGTGTGATGTTTTTACCAGTGTTAACGGGATTAGGAAAAAGTTCAAGGGATGCATGGGTTTTTGCAGATACATCTTTTGCTTTTACAACTTGCTGGAGTGCATCAAGAATGTCATACCATGCGTCTTTCGGTTGAAAATTCGTGTCGGTAATTAATGGCCAGTCGGTTTTGTGGAAGAACTGCTCATACCACGAATACCTGTCGGTGATGCCCCAGATTGTATAATCGTTGCAATACGGCGATTCAAGACATGCTTCGAGTGCATCCCTGAACACCTCTCCCTGCTGCGGATATTTAGGCGTTGATACACCTGATTTGTCTTCATTAATGGCGACATCCATTTCGGTAATATATACTTCAAGTCCCAAGGCGCCGAGCCTGCTCATGTTTGCAAGTAACTGCGTTTTGCCCGGAAATTCCTCAAGACTGACATGCATTTGCAGTCCTGCGCCATCTATCGGAACACCCTTTGCTATAAGTCTTGATAAAATACTGTACATCGAATCGGATTTCTGTGAAAGTCCTTCAACACCGTAATCATTATAGTATAGCTTGATTGTAGAATCCGCTTCATGGGCGTATGTGAATGCCTTTTCGATATAATCTTTTCCGAGTTTCTGATACCAGAATGAGTTTCGGTATGATTTTGTATTATCATCAATGGCTTCATTTACCACGCACCAGTGTGTTATAAGCCCGGGATAATTGGTTTTAAAATAAATTATCGTCGTTTTTATAAAATCTTCCATTATGGAATCAACCTGTGTTGCAGTGTAGCTGCCGTTTACAAGCCAGTCGGGAGTTGAGAGATGCCAGATGAGATGTTCGCCTTTTACATGAAGTCCGTTTACATAAGCCCATTTAATTGTTGCATCAGCCATTGAAAAATCGTACCTGTCGGGAAAGCGTTTTATTTCCGACATAACAGGTCCCCATTCTGAAGTTATTGAAATTGCATTGTCAAGAGTGATTTTACGTAATACCGAATCGGCAATGTAATCCGGACTGATATCAAAGCCCAGTTCTAGTCCTGCACTCTGCGCCGCTTGTTTTAATCCCGTTGGAGTTACAGGAGGTGTTTTGTGATATGAAGTGTTTTTAATTAATTCTACATCGTCAATCCAAAGGTCAACAATTGTTCCGGTAGGCGCCATAATGTTGAAATCGAAAGATGATGAGTGGCTCAATGAAGAATCTAGAGTAACAAGCCCCAATTCTGTCTGGCTTGTACCCGACCAGCTTGGAGGATGAAGAGCTGAAAAATTAACGGTGAATTCCTGCCAGCTTGATGATATTGTTCCTGCCGTAATTCTGTAATAGCTGTAATCAGTGACTAAACCTGTTTCCTGCCGCAATTCCAGCGGATATGCAGAACCTTTGACATGAAACCTGATGCCTGTGTATTTATGCATGTCGAGACCTGAAAGCCCGCTTATCTTTAATGAGATATAAGAATTAGTCCATGTGCCTGTTGTGCCATTGCTGAATTGTGCATGCACCGAACGGTTGCCGCCATCATTGTCATTCTTAAAACTTAAAACTATTCCATCGGAATTTTGGGTGTAGCAATATACCCTCCAGTTTGCCCAGTTGTTGGCAATGAGATCGCCGTCTTCGAAATTATCAACATCTTCGTATTGCTGAGAGAAGGATTTGGTTGCAGCTAATATCAAAAATGCAGAAAATAATAATTTTATAATTCTCATTGGTTTAAAATTAAAACTTATTGTTTATCAAAATTAATATTTTGTTTGGAAATAAACAATAATGCCGGGATAAGTTAAATCAGATGTTTGTTGTAAAAAACCGATGGAGTTAAAAATCTCTTTTCATTATGCTCGCTGCAAAATCTCTTAAAACTTTTTTCTTTTCATCGTTGACGCTTAGGAGTTCAAGGTATGTCAACGATTTTTCATGATAGCTGTCAATCATTTTAGTGGTGAGTTCTTTAAGATTTAGGGAATTGTAAATTGCAGTAACTTCTTTAATTTTTTCTTCAGGAACAAAATCATTCTTTTTAAGAATTGAGTTTAATTTTTCAGCGGTTTTGTCTTTAGCAAGTTCCAAGGCTTTAATCAGAAGAAAAGTTTTTTTGTTAGTTAAAATATCACCGCCTATTTTTTTGCCGAATTTATCCTGGTTTGCATAAACATCAAGAAGGTCATCCTGCAACTGAAATGCA
>JAQUPB010000272.1 GCA_029004185.1 Bacteroidales bacterium
TTTCAAATGCAACGGGAGTGTTATTGTTATCATTGCTGTAGCTTATGTTAATATAATTTACCCTCAACAAAAAGCTCCCGCTTGATTTGATATTGTAACGGATTTCAGTTCCGAGCTTTCTGTTTATTGAATATTCTTTCAGTCCCATTGTATTTTTCTTTTCGGCATAAGTATAATTTAAACTTATTCTGAAAAATGTATTAGGCTGAAAACTCAGTATGTTTTCGGTTTCAAAGAAGTTAATGGCGTAATCCCTTGAAGTTAAATACTCGGACCTGTTGTTTTTATTTCCTTCTGAATAACCTGCATTTAAAGCAATTTCCCTGATTATGTTCCATCTTAATTTAACATTTCTGGTGATAAGCGATCTTGAATCAAATCCGTTTACGAGCAATGTTTTTCCGTTGTTTTCCTGGTATCCTAACTCTATTCCGTATTTTGAAGAGTTCCTGTTAAAGTAAAAAATGTTACGGAATGATGAATTAAGAGTCAGCAAATTGCTGTCGGCAATTTCGTTGTTAAAAGGATTATAAGCTTCCAGAATATCATCAATTGTGGTTTTATGGTCTACATGATAAATGGTTTGATTTGATAAACGCGAAATGAATTTTTTAAAACCCTTGGCATTGTTGTAAACCACATAAGGATTAATATTGAAAACTTCATTAAACTGGTTGGAATTGCTTTTTACATATTTATCTGTGGGAACATAAACTTTTATATAGTTTGCCTGATCTGCGAAAGCGGCGATTTCAAATTCGTTGAGCTCAGGAATTTTATTGCCATTGTAGTCAGTCCATGAATACACACCTTGTCCGGTTACAACTTTAACGTAATAAAATTCTTTTTTTACTTCAAGTCCTGAGCCTATTTCATAATAAGTGCCCGAATTAAAAACTCCTTTTAAAAATTTTGCGTTATATTCAAGCCGTCCAAGAATCGAATAATCATTTTTTTGTTTTGTGAGATCTGTATCGGCAATTTCCAGATTGCGGTATGTGAAATTTATCCGCAGCTGATTATTTTCGTTTTTAATTAAGTCAAGCATGGCACCGGCTTCATCGGCAACAGTCGATTTTCGCAGTTTCGATAATTCTGGTGCATAATCGTTACGGTGCTTGTAATTAACCATGAATTTATTTTTTGCGGAATCGGCATTTTGCAAAAATCCTTCATACTGATGAAATGAAAAACTGTTTTGCTGTAATGTGTCGGAATGTGGTTTGTTGAAACAATTATGTTCCTGTTCTCCTCTTATGCCTGCGGAAATAAATTTCATCTTTTTTATAATGCTTCCTTTCTGTTTAAAAAATTGTGTTGTCAGTTGAACCGCATCGCTGTTAAGCAGGCTTCCGTCATAAGTCAGATAAAAATTCTTTTTGTTAAAAGCCGTATTTAATGAATTCATGTATGCATTGTAATCAGTTCCTTTAAGGAAAGAATTAAACTGATAGTTTATAAGGTTATTCTTCTTATTTGCAAATAAAAATCTTATTCCAGATAAATGCTCATATTCGTTTACTATATTATTTGTAACATTCCAGTCCCTTTCAAATTCTGAACTCCTGTATCGTTCAATGGGCTTAAAGAAGTTATTTTTAAACTCATAATTTGCCGAACTTGTAATGCTCCATGTGTTTTCCGTTTTTTTACTCAGGGGAGTTGTGTTCTCAAAATAATATTTCACTGCTAAACCCTGATTATTCTTATCATCCAAAGGAGAGAAAAGGTTAAGGTCATTGTTGCTCATTGCAATTTCAAAACCCGTTTTTGTTCTTTTTGAAATAAGATAATCGAAGCCGAGAGTGTATAACTGCTGCATTTTGGGAGTAACAAGCAATTCAACGGGTTCATATGAACCATGGCGGACACCGTTGCTGTCGGGCGCGATCCATTTAAAAACTTTTCCGTTGGCAGTGGAATTTATCTGAACGTAATTTCCTTTTCCCTGTCCTACAAAAGAAAATCCAAGACGGAATTTTGCACTGTCGGGGTTTGTTGAGTAAACATAAACACTGTCGTAAAGAATTGAGTTAACTGTTGTATCGACAATTTTATATAAAACTTCGTTTTCATCAAAACCAACGCTGTCAACATTCGGGTAAAGTGCATTGTCGAGGTTGTTGCCGATATTCCTCAGCAATGTTTTTTTCTGCGGAGTCAATTCCTGCTGTAGTGGCTGATTTTTTGAATCCTGTTCGGAATAAATATTGAATTTTATTTTTATCTTTTTACTTTCAAGCTCATTGCCGACAAAGAAAGTTGAGCGGCTGTAATTTTTGTCGGAATATTCGAATTCCACAACAATTCTGCTGTCTTTAGTGATTAGTTGTTTTGGTGTGAAAGTAATTTCAGCTGTATTGTAGTCGATAACATAATCGAATTCCTGACCTCTTTTTATCAGGACACCGTCAATATAAACCTTTTCAGTACCCGAAAGTACGACAATGAAAAGTTCATTATTGGCGCCTTTTAATTTATAAGGTCCCTGGTTTCTTTCAATTCCGTTA
>JAQUPB010000273.1 GCA_029004185.1 Bacteroidales bacterium
TATCACAAGTTCCCGTTCGTCCGAGGTGTGATATTTTTTATCGAGTATCGACGGGTCATTTTCAGCATCGACGCCCATATGCACCATCATTGTTGCATCGCCGCCGTCATCAACGATTAAATTCGGTCCTTTGCCTCCCGGAAATGATAATGCCATATTTGTACACCACCAGTATTCTTCGAGTGTTTCACCCTTCCATGCAAATACAGGAACTCCCGATTTGGCAATTGCAGCAGCAGCATGATCCTGTGTTGAAAATATATTACAACTGCACCATCTTACTTCTGCTCCGAGTTCAACCAGAGTTTCAATTAAAACAGCAGTCTGAATTGTCATGTGAAGAGAACCCATTATTCTTGCTCCCTTCAGAGGTTTTGACGAAGAATATTTTTTTCGTACCGACATTAAGCCCGGCATTTCTTTTTCGGCAATATCAATTTCTTTTCTGCCAAAATCGGCAAGGGATAAGTCTTTTACTTTGTATTTCATCTGTGTATCTGTCGCTGTAGTTTCCATTTATTTTATATTTTTGTGAATTGAATTGCAAATTTATGTAATTATTGCGAAATTTCTAAATTTAATTTTCCCGAAATGAGCCTTTCACTTAAAAAAAATATTGATAACTATACTCGCTTAGGTGTATGGGATATTCAGGAAAGTCTTGATGATTTGTTACTGAAGATTAATTTAACCACTTATGAAAAAGAAATTTACAATTCCTTTAATCACGATTTGAGAAAACTTCACTGGTTGAGTGCTAGAGCAATTATAAAAGAATTACTTCCTCATGAAAACATTGAAATAATTTACAATTCAAACGATAAACCGTTTATTAAAAATAAAAAATACAACATTTCCATTTCACATTCATACAAAAAAGCCGCAGTAATTATCAGTAAAAAATATCACGTCGGCATTGACATTGAAAAGATGCAGCATAAGATTGAAAAGCTTAAAGAAAAGTTTTTAAGTGAAAAAGAAATTTATGATATCGGAAAAGAGAACATATATAGAAAACTATATATATACTGGGGAGCAAAGGAATCGCTGTTTAAAATATACGGAAAAGGAAATATTATTTTTGCCGAAAATCTTTTTATTGAACCTTTTGAATACAAAGAAAAAGGTCAAATATCCGGACATATCATATTAAATGACCTGAAAAAAAAATACAGAATATTTTACGAAGCCATTGATGATTATATGCTTGTTTATGCGATGGAATGAAAAATCCGAAAAGTTTTATTTTCCGAACTGATAGCTAAAAGTAAAAGTCGTAGCAGAATTGAATTGTAAGCGCTCTAATCTTGGCTGACCGCCATTCAAATTTTGCCCGCGAACAGGCATTAGCGACCTTGAGAACCTTGCTGAAAAAATTATTTTTTTACCAATAGGATAACCCAAGCCAACATGAAAATTATAATCAAATTTATTAAATGCAGGTCTGTCAACTCCGGGTTTATATATTCCGGTTTCAAATTCTTCGCTTGAATTTGTCAATACTGCAAAAGAAACTCCACCTTCCAGGAAAAAATATTTTATACGATAGCGATATAAAAATAATGCTTCAATATATCCGAGTTTTAAAGTATAAAATTCAAAATTAATTGTATCAATTGTTTTATGGCTACCCTTACCAATGTAATACAAATCGAATTCCATCATGTTTTTTTCGTTAAAGTTCAATCTGGTAAAACCACCGAATATTGGCGCTGCTTTATAGAAGCCTGTCAGCTTATCGCCCGAGATTTGGCTTGCGCTCATGCCGGCAATTATTCCTCCTTTGAAATTCTGAGAAGAAATCAGTAAAGGGAAACAAAAAAGTATTAAAAAAAACTTATATTTTATCATTTATCTTATCATCTTATTTAAAACAAATGCCTTCTTTCTTCACAAATTGTTTAATTGCTAAATTGTCTAATTGTTGACTTCTTTTTAACAATTTAGCAATTAAACAATTTAACAATAAACCTTATAATCCCAAAACTTCCGTTCCCTGTTCAAAAATAATATCTTTAGGAATGTTAGCATCTTTGAGCCGTTCGATATCTTTTTGCAGTTCCGGTTTTATTATTCCGCTTTCCTTTAAATACTTTATTGCTTTTTCTTTATCGCCGTTGCCCTGAATTTCGAGGATTTCCTTTGACCATGAATTCATTGCAACTTTCATTTTTTCAAAATCAACCTTATATGTTCCGTCGCTGCTTCTTTTAAAAGCGCCCATATTTGCGAAATAATTAAAGCACATCATGTTTGCTTTTCCGTGAGCATCACCGGCTCCGAAGCGAACAGAGCGGATGAGACCTGCCATAAATGTTACATAATTATCTTCAGCAGAGCAATCAGTTACAATTCCCTTTTCGATGAGTTTGGTTACCATAAATAATCCAAGAATATCGGCTTTAGCTTCTTCAAAACCAGATGCAGTATTCTGCATTGCTCCCCTTACGCTGCCCTTTCCGTTCAATGTTTGCTTTATCCCTAGTCCGTGGGCTACTTCATG